>NZ_JBFUEO010000005.1:0-134698 GCF_056403935.1 Pedococcus sp. P2_E4
AGCCGGTACTCCGCGATCCCGGTGCCGTCCTCGACCGGCTGCGACAAGCTCACGAACCGGGCCGCGGCGTCCTGCTCGAGCTGCAGCTGCCCGTCCCGGCCGTACTTCGCCAGCAGCGCGGGCCGCAGACGGCGGCACGCGCGGGGACCGTCGGCGGCGGCGAGGTCGATGAGGCCACGCAGCACGGCCGGCTCCGCCCCGTCGGCCAGCAGCGGGCGCAGCTTGTCGGCCTCGACCACGRCCGCSGCCGCGGACCGCACCGGCAACACCCCCGCCTCCACGGCAGCCCGCACCGGCGCGTTGACCGGCTTGCCGAACGCCGCCGCCAGCTCCACCACCTGCCGCGCCCCACCGGCCCTGGTCGACGGCGCGTGACACCGCACCCACTGGGTGACCGTCAWCGCCGCCGCMCCGCCGGAGGTCTCGCCCCGGTCCATCGCCTCGGCCGTCACCGTCACCCGCGCCAGATCACACGCCGCACCCAACGCGTCGACCTCGCTCAGCAAACCGGCCAAACCCTCGGGCCCGCCACCACTGGGCACCTGCCACAAGGACCCGTCCAGACCGGCCAAGGCCTCACGCGCAGCCGCGACGCGGTCGCGGCGCTGCTCCAACGTCAGATCCCCCTGCATGACCACAACACTATGAGAGACCACCGACAGCCCCCAACAACCACACGACGCGAGTTCCGTTGCACCGCAACGACTTTCGCAGACACAAACCACCCAGCGAAGACAACCCCCGAGCCCCAGCCTGTGGACAAGCGGCGCGGCCCAAGTCTCCCTGTGGACAAGCGGGAGTTGCCACCAAGGCCGTCAGTCGTCGGGCATCGCGCGGCGCTCGCCGACCGGCCCTCGCGCGAGCGGGAACGCGAGCGAGCCTGCCCTGACCCACCACTGCATCACGTCATAGGCGAGCCGTCCGGCCACGACCGACGGGTCGGCGTCGGAGAACTGCGCCGCACGGGCCGGGTCGCAGGCGAAGACCGACATCCCGCGGTATGACGGGTCGCTCTGCTCGTCGAAGGGCCCGTTGGCGACCAGGAGCCCCTCGCGAGCCAGACCGGCGCGGTACGCCAGGTGGGCGGCTTGGAGGGCGTCGAGCTCGTCGTCCGGGAGGTCGGGAGCGTCAGCCGGCCGGCGCAGCACGACGACGGTGTAGACGTCGAAGGCGTCCGGGATGTTGGGGTCGCTGGGCACGCTGGTCACCCCAGCGGCTGGGGTGCGGCAGGGGCGGGCATGGGTGCATGGTGCCCGACATCAGTGGACGCCCACCAGACCTCAGTGCTCGAAGGCACGCGCCTCGCCGACGACGGACAGCCCGACGATCGACCCGGTCGGGGGCACGGACGTCCCGTGGACGCGCGAGGTCACCACGGTGTGGTCGGCCTCGAGCCGCAGCGCCACGAGGGCGTCGTGGCCGAAGTAGGTCGTCGACAGCACCTCGGCGCAGGGAGTGCCGGGGGCCATGTCACGCAGCTGGATCTGCTCGGGGCGCAGCAACACGTCGACGGTCCCGGCAGGGGCGGGCTGGTGCACCGGCAGCCGGCCGAGTGCCGTGACGACCGAGGTGCCGTCGGCGGTCCCACGCAGGAAGACCGCGTCGCCGAGGAAGGCAGCCGAGTGCCGGTCGGTGGGGGTGCCGTAGACCTCGGCCGGCGGGCCCACCTGCGAGAACCTGCCCTCGTGCATGATCGCCACCTGGTCGGCGAAGGACAGGGCCTCGGCCTGATCGTGCGTCACCAGCACCACGGTCACGTCCTGCTTCGCGAGCGCGTCGGCGACAGCCTCGCGAGTGGCCGCACGCAGCCCGGCGTCGAGTGAGGAGAACGGCTCGTCGAGGAGCACGACCGAGGGGCGGCGGGCGAGCGCTCGGGCGAGCGCCACCCGCTGCTGCTGACCACCGGAGAGCTGGTCGGGACGTCGGGTCGCGAGGTCGGGGGACAGGCCCACGAGCTCGAGCAGGTCGCCCACGCCACGGCCGGACCGGCGCTCGGCGCGGGGCAGCCCGTAGGTGACGTTGGCCCCGACCGACAGGTGCGGGAACAGGTTGCCCTCCTGCGCGACGTAGCCGATGCCACGGCGCTCGGGGGCCACCCACACCCCGGGGCCGACCACCGTCTGGTCACCGAGCCGGACGCTCCCGGCGTCGGCGGGCTGGAAGCCCGCGACCACGCGCAGCAGCGTGGTCTTGCCACACCCCGACGGGCCGAGGATGGCCGACGTCGTCCCCGACGGCACGACCAGGTCCAGGCCGTGCAGGACGGGTGCGCCGCCGTAGGACGCGGCGACGCCGGAGATGCGCAGCGTGGTCACAGGGCGGGCTCCTCGTCGGGTCGGCGCAGCAGCAGGAAGGTCAGGGGGGCGGACACGAGCACGAGCGCCGCGGCATACGGAGCGGCACCCGCGTAGTCGATGCTCTCACTCGCGCTCCAGAAGGCCGTCGCCAGTGTCTGCGTACCCGTCGGCGCCAGCAGGAGCGTCGCCGTCAGCTCGGTCGACGTCGCGATGAACACCATCGCGAAGCCCGCCAGCGCGCCCGGGGCCGTGAGCGGGACGAGCACGCGGACGAACGCCCGCAGGGGGCCGTCCCCGAGCGCGCGTGCCGCGTCCGTGAGCTCCTCGGGGGCGTGGGCGATGGCCGCGCGGATGCTCACCATCGCCCGCGGGATGAACAGGATCCCGTATGCCGCGACGAGGACGATGCTCGTCTGGTAGACCGGGCGGGCGTAGCGGACCGACAGGGTGACGAGCGCCAGGGCGATGACGACTCCGGGCAGCGAGGACGCGACATAGGTCGCCCGCTCGACGAGCACCGCCAGCCAGGTGCGGCGGCGGGCGATGAGCCATGCGACCGGGAACGCCGCCAGCACGGTCAGGGCCCCGGCGGCGAAGGCCAGGCGGAGGGTGCCCCAGAGCGTCAAGACGAGGTCGGCCGGGTGGAAGCCGCTGTCGGCCAGGCTGCTCGCGCGGAACCAGTAGACGAGGCTGCCGAGCGGCACCCCGAGTGACAGGGCGGTCAGGGCGGCCATCGCCGCCAGCGCCGGGACGGTCCAGGCACCGAGCCGTGCCGGCAGCGCCCGTCTGGCGGCCCCCCGGCCCAGGCGGGCGTGGCGCAGGGTCCCGCGCAGCAGCAGCTCGGCGGTGAGCAGGGCGAGGCACAGGGCGATGAGCACCAGGGCGAGCACGCTGCCAGCCGAGTTGGAGAAGGCCACCTGGAACTGCTCGAGGATGGCGGTCGTGAAGGTCGGGAAGCGCAGCATCGCCAGCACCCCGAACTCCGACAGGAGGTGCAGCGCGACGAGCAGCATGCCGCCGAGGGCCGCCGGCCGCAGCTGCGGCAACACGGCCCGGACGAAGGACGCCCAGGGCCCCAGCCCCAGCGACCGCGCAGAGTCCTCGAGGCTCTGGTCGAGGCCGCGCAGGACCGCTGCCACGGGCAGGAACACGAAGGGGAAGTACGACAGGGTCGTCACCAGGACGGCGCCGCCGAGGCCCTGCAGGTCGGGGCGGACCGTCACCCACGCGTAGGAGTTGACGAACGCGGGCACGGCCAGCGGGCACACCATGAGCACGCGCCAGTACGTCGCACCGGGCAGGGAGGTGCGCTCCACCAGCCAGGCGGTCCCGATGCCCAGGACGGTGGTGAGGCCGACCGTGAGCACGACGAGCGAGCCGGTGTTGCGCAGCAGCTCGCCGACGCGCGGCCGCCAGAGCAGGTCCCACGCCGGGGACCAGCCGAGGTCGAACGCCTTGACCCCGACGACGACCAGCGGCAGCACGCACAGGGCCGCCACGAGCACGCTGCTCGTGACGACTGCTGCGGGCGTGGGGCCGACGGCCGCTCGGCGGGGCGTGGGCACCTAGAGGATGCCAGCCTTCGTCATCAGCTCGATGACCTTGGGGCCGTTGAGGGTGTACGGGTCGACGGCCGGGGCTTCGAGCGAGGCGAGCGGCTCCAAGGCCTTGTCGGAGGCGACCCCGTTGCCCACGGCATACTCCTTGGCGTCACTGGTGGCGAGCATCTCCTGGCCCTCCTTGGACGTGACGAAGGCGAGGAACTTCTGGGCGTTGGCCGCGTGCTTGCTCGACTTGAGGACACCGCCGCCGGACAGGCTGACGAACGCGCCCGGGTCCTGGTGGCGAAAGTAGAGCAGCTTGGTGTTCTTGCTGCCGGCCTTGGTCAGCGCCTGGTCGCGGTACCAGTAGTAGTGGTACATGATCCCGACCGGGACCTGGCCGGCGTTGACGGCCTTCATGACGGCGATGTTGTTCTGGTAGACCTGCGCGCCGTCCTTGAGACCCTTGAGCCAAGCGGCGGTCTTCGTCTCGCCCTGGGTCGCGAGGATCGCGCTCACGATGGCCTGGAAGTCGGCACCGCCGGCGGCCGCCCCCCACTTGTCCTTCCACTTCGGGTCCTGCAGGTCCATGATCGACTTCGGCAGCTCGGCCTCGGTGATCTTGCCAGGGTTGTAGACGAGGACCGTGGAACGCGCGGCGATGCCGACCCACTGCTTGCTGCTGGGGGCGTAGGCCGCACCGACCTGCCCGAGCGTGGTCGCATCGACGGTGGCCAGCAGGCCGGCGTTCTGGACCGTCGTCATCGCGGGGGAGTTCTCGGTGAGGAACACGTCGGCGGGGGACTTGGCACCCTCCTGGACGATCTGGTTGCCCATCGAGGAGTCGTTGCCGTAGCGGATCTGGACGTCGACGCCGGTGTCCGCCTTGAACTTCTCGGCCCAGGCTTGGGTGAGGTTCTCGTGCTGCGCGCTGTAGATCGTCAGCTTGTCGGGGTCGAGGTCGCCAGAGGCCTCGAGGCTGCCGTCACCACAGGCCGACAGGGCCAGGGTGGCGGTGGTCGCCAGGGCGAGCAGGGCGGTCCGTCGGCGCATCACGCGAGTCTCCAGGGGTTGGATGCAAAGGCAAGCCTTACCTTACTGTCCGCGGGGCCGGCCTCGAAAATCGGCCTCGAAGCGGCCGGTCAGCCACGTGGCGGCAGGGAGTTGCCCGTCGTGGCCCGGTGGGGAGCACCTAGACTCGGCCATCGAACAGGAGGGTCAGTGGCGGGTCGGATCAAGGCTGAGGACGTTGCGCTCGTCAAGGAGCGGTCGTCCATCGAGGACGTGGTGCGCGAGCACGTGACCCTGCGCCCGGCCGGACCCGGCTCCATGAAGGGCCTCTGCCCGTTCCACGACGAGAAGACCCCCTCGTTCAACATCCGTCCCGCGGTCGGCGCCTGGCACTGCTTCGGCTGCGGTGAGGGCGGCGACGTCATCTCCTTCATCCAGAAGGTCGAGCACCTGACCTTCACCGAGTCGGTGGAGCGCCTCGCCCAGAAGCTCGGCATGGAGCTGCACTACGAGGAGGGCGGCGGCCGTCCCCGCGACGGGGAGTCCTCGCTCGGCAAGCGTTCGCGGCTCGTCGAGGCCCACCGGGTGGCCCAGGAGTTCTACCAGCACGCCCTGCTCAACCAGCCCGAGGCGAGGGCGGGGCGTGACTTCCTGCGCGAGCGGGGGTTCGACAGCGATGCCGCGAAGCGGTTCGGCGTCGGCTTCGCCCCGCGTGGCGGTGAGGACCTCGCCCGCCACCTGCGCAGCAAGGGCTTCAGCGACGACGAGCTGGTCCTCGGTGGCCTCTGCGGCCGGGGCAGTCGCGGCACCTACGACCGCTTCCGGGGCCGGCTCGTCTGGCCGATCCGCGACATCACGGGCGACACGGTCGGCTTCGGCGCCCGCCGGCTGTTCGACGACGACCGCATCGCCGCGAAGTACCTCAACACCTCCGAGACGCCCATCTACAAGAAGTCGACCGTCCTCTACGGGCTCGACGCCGCCAAGAAGTCGATCGCGGGCGAGCGGAAGGCCGTCATCGTCGAGGGCTACACCGACGTCATGGCCTGCCACCTCGCCGGCATCGAGGGTGCCGTGGCCACCTGTGGCACGTCGTTCGGCGTCGACCACATCAAGCTGCTGCGCCGGATCATGCGCGACGAGGCCGACCTCGCGCCCGCTCGCGTGGTCTTCACCTTCGACGGGGACGCCGCCGGCCAGAAGGCCGCGATGCGCGCCTTCGGCGAGGACCAGCGGTGGGCGTCGCAGTCGTTCGTGGCCGTGGCTGAGGGCGGCATGGACCCGTGCGAGCTGCGGATCGCCCAGGGTGACGACGCCGTGCGGCACCTCATCGACGACGCGGTGCCGATGTTCGAGTTCGCGGTGCGCACGACGATCAACCGGTTCGACATGTCGACCGCCGAGGGCCGCGTCCAGGCCATGCGCGCGGCGGCGCCGATCGTGAACTCCATCCGCGACAGCTCGATGCGCCCCGAGTACATCCGCACTGTGTCCGGCTGGATCGGTGTGGAGGTCGAGCAGGTCCAGGCCGAGGTGTCCCGCGCCCAGCGGATGGCGCAGCGGGACGCCAAGGAGACGGCGGCCCGGCCAGACGGCCCGGCGCGTCCGGACGCCGACTCCGTGCCCGAGCCGTCGCTCGAGGAGGTGCGCGCCGCGCTGCCCGCCCCGGACCTGCGCGACCCCGTCGTCTTCGCCGAGCGCCAGCTGCTCCAGACGCTCCTGCAGTACCCCGGCAGCTTCGACCCCGCCCAGGTCGACGCAATCGGGCCCGACGCCTTCACCGCCCCGGCGCACCGGGCCGTGTTCGACGGCGTTCGCGGCGCAGGTGGTCCGCAGCCAGGACTGAGTGCCCAGGCGTGGGCCACCAAGGTGGCCGACAACGCTCCGATGTCGGTCCGGGGGCTGGTCTCCGAGCTCGCCGTCGCGTCGCTGCCGACCCGCTTCGACCGGGCGACCGGGCTGCCCGAGCGGCGGTACATCGACGCCCTGCTGGTTCGCGTCCAGGAGGTCTCGCTGACCCGCAAGATCGCCGACGCCATGTCGGCCATGCGCCGGATGGCCGCGGACCCCCACAGCGACCCCTCGCTGTCGCGCTCGCTGTCCAGCGACCTGCAGGACCTCCAGCGAGAGCTGGCCCAGCTGCGCGACCGGGCCAGCTGATGGCCCTCTCCGTGCGGCGCTCGCCCAAACTGCCCGCGCCGGTGCGCGGCGCCCTGGCGCTCGGGTCGGGGGAGCGCGTGCTGGCCTGGACCGTCGAACAGGCCAGTGACACCCACGTCGTGGCCACCAACCACCACCTGTATGCCGTGTCGGCGGCCGGCGAGCGCGTGCTCGCGCGGGCGTGGCACGAGGTGGATGCCGGCACGTGGTCGGCGGAGCTGACCCAGCTGACCGTCACCTTCGTGGACGGTGGGCGACCGGGCCAGTGGACCCTGGGCGACGGCAGCCTGCTGCCCGAGGCGGTGCGCGAGCGGGTCCAGGCCAGCGTCGTCCTCGCGCAGCTGGTGGACCTCGGTGGTCGGCGTCGCGCCAGGGCCGTGATCCGGCAGGACCTCGGTGGGGGTGGGCTGGTCGAGCAGGTGGTGCTGGGCCGCGGCGCCCGGGCCGACGACCCCGACCTGGTGGCGGCGACCGAGCAGGCCCTCGCCTATCTGCGCGAGCAGGTCGGCCTCGGCTGAGCTGGAGCCGCTGGGGGTCCGCCTCGAAGGGGTGGCAAAACGCCGCCATACCGTCCTGAAGTGGCGATCTGGCACCCCCTCGACACGGGGCGCCAGCCGTTTTCAGAAGTCCGCGCATCCTTTGCTATGGTTGCGCAGCGCCGAACGCGGACGACCGCCGACGGACATTCCCCTGTAGCTCAATTGGCAGAGCAGCCGACTGTTAATCGGCAGGTTGTTGGTTCGAGTCCAACCGGGGGAGCGCACCACACCACGAGGCCCCAGACCAACAGGTCCGGGGCCTTCGTCGTGCCTGCACGGGCTGCGTCAGGCAGGGACGCCCTCGCCGGGGGCCGCCGGTAGCGCAGTCGCCTCGTGGAGCGTCGTGCGGCCGCGCCGGGACAGGCGGCGCTCGACGTAGACCGCCAGCCGCGACAGCGAGTAGTTGATGACGATGAAGAGCACGGCCGCGACCAGGTAGGCCGGGATCGTGTTCGTGAAGTTCGAGCCAAGGGTCTTGGCCGAGTTGAGGAGCTCGGGATAGGTGACCTGGTAGCCCAGGGCCGAGTCCTTGAGGATCGTCACGAACTGGCCGATCAGCGCCGGAAGCATGGCGGTCAGCGCCTGCGGCAGCTGGATCGAGCGCAGCACCTGGGACGCGGTCAGGCCGATCGACAACCCGGCCTCTGACTGCCCCTTCGGCAGCGAGTAGACACCGGAGCGCACCAGCTCGGCGATGACGGAGCCGTTGTAGAGGGTGAGCCCGGTGACCACGGCGGCGAGCGGCGCGGTCTCACTCGAGACGAAGTCGGTGCGGACGTACACGCCGAAGTAGGCGAAGATCATCATGAGCAGCACCGGCACTGCGCGGAAGAACTCGACGACGACACCGCAGAACCACCGCACGGGAGCGATGCTCGACAGTCGCCCGACGCCGAAGACGACGCCGAAGGCGCCGGCCAGGACGATGGAGATGGCGGCCGCCTTGAGGGTGCCCCACAGTCCCTGCAGCAGGTAGTCGCGCCAGACCGACCGGTCCGCGACGAAGGGTTTCCACATGCCGCCCTGGAGCTGGTTGGCGTCGGCCATCTTGCGCAGCACCACGTAGACCACGGCAGCCGCGATGACGACTCCGAGGGCGGTGAGGATCGCGTGACGGCGTCGGGCGCGTGGCCCTGGAGCGTCGAACAGCGGTGAGTCGCTCATCGCTTCACCGCCAGTCGCCGGGACATGCCCGTGAAGAGGAGGCCGAGCGGGAGCGTGAGGATGACGAAGCCCGCCGCGAAGATGAGGAAGACCCCGATCGAGCCGGTCTCGTTCTCGATGATCTCCTGCATCAGGCCCGCGGCTTCGGCCGTACCGATGACCGCCGCCACCGTGGTGTTCTTGATGAGGGCGATGAGGGTGGACCCCAGGGGGGCGATCGAGCCCCTGAAAGCCTGCGGCAGCAACACTTCACGCATGCTCTGGCCGAACGTCAGACCGATGGACCGGGCTGCCTCGGCCTGACCTGCCGGCACCGTGTTCACACCGCTCCGCAACGCCTCACAGACGAAGGCGCCGTGGTAGACGGACAGCATCACGATGGCCCAGCGGATCGCGTCCTGGTCGAAGTCGTCCGACAACGGCAGCCCCATGATCCCGGAGAGGCCGAGGATGCTGAGCACCATGAGGAGCGTCAGCGGGGTGTTGCGGAAGACATTGACGTATGACGTGCCGATCAGCCTCAAGGTGGCCACTGGCGAGAGCCTCAGGACAGCCACGATGGTGCCGAGGACCAGCGATCCGATAGCGGAGAAGAACGCAAGCCTGATCGTCAGCCAGAACGCGCCGAGCACGTCGTAGTTGCTCAGGATGTCACCCATGCAGGGACCCTTCCGGTGCGGTGCGTGAGGAGAGCCTCGGTATGCCGCCCGCTACCGGGAGCGGGCGGCACACCGAGGGCGTTGTGACACGGGTCAGGAGCAGGCGTCCTGCTTGGGCGGGTTCTTCGTGGTGTCGACCTTGAACCCGGCCGGGCCGAGGTTGGCGTCGATGGCCTTCTGCCAGTCGCCGGAGGAGATCATCTTGCCGATCGCCGTGTTGATCTTCTCGCAGAGGGCCTTGTCGCCCTTCTTGATGCCGATGCCGTAGCGCTCCTCGGAGAAGGTCTTGCCCACGACCTTGAGCTTGCCCTTGTACTGCTCCTGGGAGGCGTAGCCGGCGAGGATGGTGTTGTCGGTCGTCAAGGCGTCGACACTCTTGGACACCAGGGCCGCAACGCACTCGGAGTAGGTGCTGAACTCGCGCAGCTGCACACCCGGGTACTGCTCCTTGACCTTCTGCGCCGAGGTCGAGCCCTTGACCGAGCACAGCTTCTTGCCGGTGAGGGACTCGGGCCCGGTGATCGCCGAGTCGTCAGCCCGAACGAGCAGGTCCTGTCCGGCGATGAAGTACGGACCGCCGAACGACACGGTGGCCTTGCGCTTGTCGGTGATGGAGTAGGTCGCGGCGATCATGTCGACCTGACCGGTCGAGATCAGCGTCTCGCGCTGCGCGGACGGAGCCTGGACCCACTGGATGTCTGCGGCGTCGTGACCGAGCTCCTTGGCGATGTATGTCGCGACGTCGACGTCGAGGCCGGTGTACTTCGCGCCGGCCTTGAGGCCGAGGCCGGGCTGGTCGAACTTGATGCCGACCTTGAACTTCTCGCCCCCGCCGCCGCCACCGCTGGCGCCGCCGTCCTTGGCGCTGTCGCCACATGCGGCGAGGCCGAGTGCGAGCACCGATGCGGCGGTGATCGCGCCAAACTTGCGAACCTTCATGTTGCTCCTCCTGGTTGTGGTGAGGGTCAGTGCGTGAGGATCTTGCCGAGGAAGTCCTTGGCGCGATCGGACTTGGGTGCGGTGAAGAAGCCCTCCGGGTCGTTCTCCTCCACGATCTGCCCGCCGTCCATGAAGATCACCCGGTTGGCCGCCTTGCGCGCGAACCCCATCTCATGGGTCACGACGACCATGGTCATGCCCTCCTTGGCGAGGGAGATCATGACGTCGAGGACCTCGTTGATCATCTCGGGGTCGAGCGCCGAGGTCGGCTCGTCGAACAGCATCACCTTGGGGTCCATCGCCAAGGACCGCGCGATGGCCACGCGCTGCTGCTGACCGCCCGAGAGCTGGGCGGGGAACTTCTGTGCCTGGTGGGCCACGCCGACGCGCTCCAGCAGCTCCGTGGCGCGCTTCTCGGCCTCGGCCTTGGCCATCTTGCGGACCTTGATCGGCCCGAGGGTGACGTTGTCGAGGATCGTCTTGTGCGCGAACAGGTTGAACGACTGGAACACCATGCCGACGTCGGCCCGCAGCCGGGCGAGCTCCTTGCCCTCCTCGGGCAGCGGCTTGCCGTCGATGGTGATGCCTCCGGACTCGAAGGTCTCGAGGCGGTTGATGGTGCGGCACAGCGTCGACTTGCCGGACCCCGAGGGACCGATGACGACGACGACCTCACCCTTGCCGATCGACAGGTTGATGTCCTGGAGGACGTGCAGATCGCCGAAGTGCTTGTTGACGTCCTTGAGGACGACCAGTGGCTCCGTCATGCGGAGAACCTACCGGGTGGAATGCGCTCCTTGACACCTCCGTCCCGTGATGTCACCCAATGGCAACACTCTCGGGCCGTCCGCCTGCTGGGGGAGGTGCGGTCGAGAGATGTGCCGCACAGTCGTCCCACCGGCCCGGCCCGACAGCACCGTCCGGCCCCGCAGACCCGCCCTGGAGCGCCCCTTGGAGATCGGCACCGCCCTCGCCCCGCTCGCCGCCCTGGTGCTGCTCGGCGGCTGTGCGGCGACCACTGCACCGACCCCGCCGCCCACCGTCCTCCCTCCCACGACCACCACGACGGCGACAGCGTCGTGGCCCGACGCGAGCAACACCGGCGTCCCCGCGGGCACCACGCTGACAGCCTCCGGCAGCCTCGTCCTGAACACCCCCGGGCAGGTCGTCGACGGCCTCGACATCCAGGGCAGGGTCACGGTCAACTCCGATGGCGTCGTGATCCGGCGCAGCCGCATCACGTCCGACTCGCTCACCGTGCTCAAGATCGCCGACGGCGTCATTGGCGTCCGCATCGAGGATGTCGAGATCGACGGCACCAAGGCCACCGAGGGGTCCAACGGCATCGAGGGCCCCGCCACCGTGGTCCGCGCCGACATCAAGGGCGTCGAGAACGGCCTGCAGCCCGAGAGCGGCTCGGTCATCCAGGACTCGTGGATCCACGACCTCGGCGCGGTCGGCCGTCCGCACATCGACGGCATCCAGATCGACGGCGCCCGCAGCAACATCGTGGTGCGCCACAACACCATCGACCTGCGCGGCTGGACGCAGACCGCGGCCGTCATGATCAACAACTACTCCGGCCCGGCCAGCGACATCATCGTGGACGGGAACCGGCTGCTGGGCGGTGGCTACACCCTGCGCTCGGACGGCCGCTTCTCGGGCGGCCCGATCAGCGGCGTCGAGTTCACCAACAATCGCATCCGGTACGGCGCCTGGGGCTATGCCTCGATCAGCGTCTACGACCTGCTGTGGTCCGGCAACGTCGACGACAAGACCGGCGAGACCATCCCCCGACCGTGACGTCGCCCTGCTGATCAGACCTCGAAGCGGTAGCCGAGACCGGGTTCGGTGATGAGGTGGCGCGGCTGCGAGGGCACTTCCTCCAGCTTGCGACGCAGGGTGGCCATGTACACGCGGAGGTAGTTGGTCTCCTGCCCGTAGGTGGGTCCCCACACCTCCTGCAGGAGCTGGCGCCCGGAGACCAGCCGGCCGGGGTCCCGGACGAGGACCTCCAGCAGGTGCCACTCGGTCGGGGTCAGGCGCACCTCCTCACCGGACCGGGTGACGCGCTTGGCGCGGCGGTCGATCACCAACGCCCCGGCCGAGACGGTGGGCAGGTCCTCGGCGGGCGCAGCCCGTCGCAGGCTGGCGCGCAGCCTGGCGAGCAGCTCGTCCATCCCGAACGGCTTGGTGACGTAGTCGTCGGCGCCGGCATCGAGGGCCGCGACCTTGTCGCGCTGCCCGTCGCGGGCCGAGAGGACGATGATCGGCACCCCGGTCCACCCGCGGAGACCACCGACGACCTCCACCCCGTCCATGTCCGGCAGTCCGAGGTCGAGGATGACGAGGTCGGGCAGTTCGGCCGCAGCGGCCGACAGCGCGGTGGTGCCGTCGCCGACCCCACGGACGTCGTAGCCGCGCGCACGCAGGTTGATGGTGAGCGCACGAAGCAGCTGCGGGTCGTCCTCGACGACGAGCACGCTCGTCATGCCGGAGCCGTGGGTAGTCGCACGGTCATCGTCAGGCCGCCGCCCGGTGTCGCTGTGGGCGTGAGGGTGCCTCCCATGGCCTCAGTGAGCCCGCGCGCGATGGCGAGCCCGAGGCCGAGGCCGCCAGGGGTCGTGTCGCCGAGTCGCTGGAACGGGGCGAACATCTCCTCCCATCGTTGCGGGTCGGCGCCGGGTCCGTGGTCGGTCACGGCGAGCTCGAGCGTGGCCAGCTCGTCGTCCGGGTGGGTGGCGGTGATGGTCACTCGCTCGCCCGGTGGGCTGAAGCGGAGGGCGTTGGCCACGAGGTTGGCCACCACGCGCTCGAGGAGTATGGCGTCGGCCGTCACCGGGGGCAGCGCCGGTGGCACGACGAGATCGACACCCGCGGCGTCGAGGGTGAGGAGGGCCCGGGACGCCACCTCGTCGACGTCGACCTGAGTGGTGTGGACCGAGAGCGCCCCGGCCTGGATGCGGCTCATGGCCAGGAGGTTGTCGACGAGCTCGGTGAGCCGGTCGGCGCCGTCCTCGATGGTGCCCAGCAGCTCGTCCTGCTCGCCGGGGCCCCAGGTGACGTCCGGTTGCCGCAGTCCGGACGCCGCCGCCTTGATGCCGGCCAGTGGCGTGCGCAGGTCGTGGCCCACCGCGGTCAACAGGGCGGACCGGACCTTGTCGGTCTCGGCCAGCTGTTCCGCCCGGGCCGCCTCCTTGGCCAGGCGGGCCGACTCCCAGGCCCGGCCGGCGGTGCCTGCCAGGGCGCTGAGCAGGACGCGGTCCTCGGCGAACACCGCCTCGCCGTAGCCGAACAGGGTCAGGTTCTCGGTCGCCGGTGCGGTCAGCGTGGGGGAGCCATCGGTGGCGGCGCCGTCGGGAGCGGCGCTGTCGGGGGCGGCGGGTCCGACCGTCACCACAGGCTCGTGGGCTGCCGCGTGCGGGGCGAGCGTGACGGTGCGCATGCCGTAGACCCGCCGCACCTGCTCGAGCACCTGCTCGACGCTGACCCCGCGCATCTCCGCCGAGCTGAGGGTGGCCACCATGTGGGTCTGGAGCCGGTTGCGCTCGGCGCTGGCCCGGTTCCTCGCGCCGACCTCGACGGTGACGCTGACGAGCGCGGCAGCGAGCACGAACACCAGGAGGTCGGTCAGGGCTCCGGGTTCGTCGACGGTGAGCGTGTAGTACGGCGGGGTCAGGAACCAGTTCGCCAGCACGAACCCGGCGAACGCGGCGAGCAGTCCCGGGAGCGCTCCGCCGACGACAGCCACCACGACGACCGCGAGCAGGTAGAGCAGCAGCACGCTCTCGCCCTGGACGGAGTCGCGCAGCCCGACCAGCACCCACGTCAGCAGCGGGAGGCCGACCAGGCACAGCCCCAGTCCTGCGTAGAGGCGTCGGCGGGACACGCCCGTGGTCCGACCCGGCAACGTGCCGAGGGGGACCAGGGGCCCGCGCGGTGGCGCGGCAGGCTGCATGCCGTCAGCGTCCCACACCGGTCGTATGGCGGTGGGTCGGCTTCCCGGGCAAGGCGCCCCGCGCGCCATACTCCACGGCGGCCGTCTCCACCTGCCCCGTCTCGCTGGCGCCCGGGTCATCGGCCGGGTCCTCTGCGGCGAGCTGCCACGGGACCGAGGTGACCATCACGCCGGGCTCGAACAGCAGGCGCGCCTTGAGGCGCAACGCCGACTGGTTGTGGAGCAGGTGCTCCCACCACCGGCTCACCACATACTCCGGGATGAAGACCGACACCACGTCGCGGGGATGGTCGCGCAGGAGCTCGCGCACGTGCTCGAGCACTGGACGGGTCATGTCCCGGTAGGGCGAGTCCAGGACGGTCAGTTCGATGGGCACGTCACGGCGGACCCACTCGTCCCGGAGCCGGTCGGTCTCGGCGGTGCTGGTCCGGACCGTCACGGCCCGCAGGGTTGCCGGGCGGGTGGCCCGCGCGAAGGCGAGGGCGCGCAGCGTCGGGGCGTGCAGGGTCGAGACCAGGACCACGGCATGGATGCGGGCCGGCAGGGTCACCCCTGCGGCCGCCGGGCGAAGGGCCCGGGCAACCGTCCCGTAGTGCCGTCGGATGAGGGTCATCATCGCGATGAGAAGCGGCATGGCCACGGCGACGAGCCAGGCGCCGTGCGTGAACTTGGTGAGCAGGACGATGACCAGGACCAGCCCGGTGACGACTGCCCCCACGGCGTTGATGACCAGCTTGCGGCGGATGTTCGCGCGGTCAGTTGATCCTGACGGCGCTCTGAGCAGCTGCTGCCAGTGACGGACCATTCCGGCCTGGCTGAGCGTGAAGGAGACGAAGACGCCGATGATGTACAGCTGGATCAGGCGGGTGGTGCTCGCGTCGAACGCCCACAACAGTCCGATGGCCAGCAGCGCGAGGATCACGATGCCGTTGGAGAACACCAGCCGGTCTCCGCGCCGGGCGAACTGCCGAGGCAGGTAGCCGTCCTCGCCGAGCAGCGAGGCGAGGATGGGGAAGCCGTTGAACGCCGTGTTGGCGGCCAGGACCAGGATCGCGGCGGTGAAGCCCTGCACGGCATAGAACCCGAGGCTGTCCGAACCGAACACGGCGCCTGCGATCTGGGCGATCACGGTCTTCTGCTCGTACCCCTGCGGGGCGCCGACGAGCTGGGTCGCGTCGTGCGCCACGTGGACCTTGGTCAACAACGCCATCGCGGTCAGGCCGACGAACATGACGATGGTTAGGCCGCCCATGATCGCCAGCGTGTCCGCAGCGTTGCGGCTCTTGGGGCGCTTGAAGTTCGGGACACCGTTGCTGACGGCCTCCACTCCCGTGAGCGCCGTGCAGCCGGAGGCGAAGGCACGCAGCAGCAGGGCCAGTACGAGCAGTCCGGAGGCGTGCTGCTCGGGCATCACCCCGATCCCCGCAGACTCCGCGACGGGGGTCGAACCTGTCGCTGTGCGGTACAGCCCCAGGCCGAGCATGACGAACACCGCGGCGACGAAGCCGTACGTCGGGACGGCGAAGGCCACGCCGGACTCCTTGACCCCGCGCAGGTTCATGACTGCGAGGAGTGCGACCAGTCCCACCGACAGTGTCAGCGCGTGGGGGGCGAGCGCGGGGATCGCCGACACGATGTTGGCCACCCCGGCAGCGACGGACACGGCAACGGTGAGGACGTAGTCGACCAGCAACGCACTGGCCGCGACGAGTGCGGCTCCTCGACCCAGGTTGGCGCGGCTCACCGCATATGCACCGCCGCCGTCCGGGTAGGCGTGGCACGTCTGTCGGTACGACAGGACGACGACCACGAGCAGGACCACGACCGCGGACGCGACGATCGGCGTCAGGTGGAGCAGGGTCAGCCCGCCGAGGCTGAGGACGAGCAGGATCTCCTCCGTGGCGTACGCGTTCGACGACAGTGGGTCGCTGCAGAACACGGGGAGGGCCAGCTTCTTCGGCAGGAGGGTCTCGCCCATCTGCGAGCTGAGGAGCGGCCTGCCGACGAGCAGGCGTTTGGGGATGCGCAGGATCTCGGTCACCCCACGAGGGCAACACACGCAGCGGGGTCAGGTCACCGGCCTTGACGCACCCTTAGCGGCCGGGGCCGGACTCTTGACGCGATCTTGACACCGGGCGCCGGGCCCGGACTATCCGTCGATGGCGACTCGGTCGACCATGCGGTGGAACCGCATGCCGGCGCGGCCGCCGACCACGGCACCGATGAGGCTGGTGAGCGCGGCAAGGACGAGTGCCACGACGCCAGCGGTGTTGAGGTCGGATGCGCTCAGCGGAAGTCGGGGGAAGCTGTTGAGCTGGCCCAGCACGTCGTACTTGCTGCCGGCGACGGCACCGACCACGGCCACGATCACGGCGATCACCAGTGCCCACAGCCACACGGCAAGCCCCTGCTTGGCGCCGTCGAACCGAGCCATCCGGGCGGCAACGTAGCCTCCGCAGTAGTAGCTGGCGAAGAGGATGACGGCCAGGGCGATCGCACCGACGATGCCGACCGTCGCCACGTCGGCGGACGCCTGGTCGACGGCCTCGTCGGCATTGGTCCCCGTGCTCAGCCCGACCGCGGTTCCGGCGGCTGCCAGCACCGCGGTGAGGATGACGGCCATGCCCATGGCGGTGAGCCAGCCGAAGAAGGCGGATCCGACCTTCACCCCACCGAACCGGTCAGCCTGGACAACGGCCTGCCGCTCGCCATACCCGGCGCGCTGGTCGTCGATGTCGTCGCGCCGGTCACGGTCGTCGACGCGCCGCTCGTCCTGCTCTGCGTCGTGGGAATCCTGTGTGCTGTTCATGTGCGCCTCCTTGTGAGGGCTTGGACCGGACCATGTGGTCCGGTCTCGACGAGGAGTTCTTGCACGACTGCACCGTCGATAGGGGTTTGCGAACGCCTGGACCGGGTCCCGCGCGGGAGAGGGACCTCGAATCCCGATCGGGACCCGGCCAGCGGAGGAAGCGCGGCACAGTCACCGCCGCCGGGGCGGCGGTGACTGGGTGCGGGAGTGGGTCAGACGCCCAGACCGTTGAGGATGGCGAGGATCTGGTTCAACAGACCAGCAATCTGGCCCAGCGGACCGCCACCGTCCAGCAGACCCGCGACGGCGCAGAGCAGGTTGCCGAGCAGGTTGCCCGCGCCGGACACCGCGACGATGTCGAGCACGACCTGGTTGAGGTGGACCTCGAGTCCCAGGAGGTTGAGGTCGAGCGGCCCGAGAACGAGGTTCAGGATGTCGCAGCTCGCGGCCGTCACGCCGCTCACCGCTCCGGTGGTGGCCTGCTGCACGGGCAGGTTCATCGTCTTGGTGTGCGGCACGGAGCCACGGGCGCCCTGCAGGGTGGTCGTGACCGCACTGCGCATCATGAGCTTGTCGCCGGAGCTCCAGAACTGCTGCGGCACGATGTCGACCTTGGCTGCGCCGGTGCGGCCCTGCTTGTCGGTCCACGTGCCCTCGTAGCTCCAGGCCTTGCCGGCGCTCGTCGCCGAGTGAGCAGCCTTCGTGACGGGGGCGTGGGACGGAGCTGCCTGCGCCGAACCGACCAGGAGTGGGCCGGCCGTGGCCACGGTGGCTGCGGCGAGGATGGCCACAGTGCGTGTCGTCAGGGCCTTCCTCGTGATGCCTGCCTTGCCGTCGTCGGTTCCTGACAGTTTCGTCTTCAACATGATGGGCCTCTCCTCTCGGGGTAGCCCCTGCGGGCGCCCCGTCTGATGAACAGCGATGTCGTGACTTCCCGGCCCACCAGCTCACCCATCGTTCGGATGCACCACCGCCCGGGCCCTGCACCCTGAAGACACCTCCGGACCGTGCCCATGACGTGGCGCGGGACTGGGGTTCGCGCGGGTCACCGCCCTGAGTCGAGGCCTGTGGCGCCCCCCAGATCGTCCCTTCGGGGCGAACGTCCGCGTCATGCAGGAGGCCCCAAGGCGTCAACCCTTCGGCGGACGCGCTGCCGCCTCGGCCCGGCACCCGTCAGAAACGAGATCGCCGACACATGGCCCCCTGCCTAGCCCCTGTCAGGCTCGCTTCGACCCCTTGCGTGAGGCCAGCCCGGTATGGGAACTCGGGGCGCACCGCAGTCCCACGTTCGGAGGAGCGCAAACGTCACGGGCACGCGAGGCCCCAGCAGGCGCCTTCGCCGTTGCGGAGGGCCACGTTTCCTCCGCCATCCTTGATCTGGGCGGCGGGCCCCACCACTTCGAAACCAAAGCCAGCGTTGCCCCTGGAGATGTTGTTGGCCAGGAGGACTGTGGTGCTCGGCCGATCCTCGCGCAGGGAGATGTGGGCGCCGTCGTCGACCGTGCGGCCCGCGGCATCGAGGGAGGTGCTGGCGAAGCCGTTGCCCTTGAAGGTGTTCCCCGTCACCACTAGAACCCCACTCCGAGAGTCCTCTGCAACGAGGCCGGCGATCGCACTGTTCACAATTGTGTTGTCCGAGATCGTGACGTCACCGACCGCCTCGCTCACGAGGATCCCCGTCGCAGCGTCGCGAACAGTGTTCCCACTGACAACGGTGCCTTGCAGCCCGGGTTCGATGAGGGTGCTCAGGTAGATGCCCCCGTTGGTTCCGGTCCCCATCACCTGGTTGTTGATCGCGTGGAACCCGCGACTCTGCCCGACGCCGATCGTGCGAATGCGGTTGCTCTCGACCGTGACCTCGTCCGACTGGTGCACTGCCAAGGATCCGACTGTATTGCCGCGGACAATGGTTCTGTGAGAATCGCCCATGGCCAGGGCAGCGATGACGTTGCCACTGAGGACTCCATCACGGACGCCGTAGAACCTGACGTCGTCCAGCGTCGACGAATGGATTATGGTCTGACCGTCGTGACCGTAGCCCGTCGTGCGCCCCGAGACGGTAATCCGACGAGCTTCGATGGGACCTGAGAAGTCCAGTTTCCCCAAGGTCAGGTCGGACAGCTTCACGGCCGAATCTGCAGAGAGGAAGGAGGCGCTGCCGCCCTTCACCGTCACGAGTGTGGAGTTGCTGATGGTCAGGGCGGTCCCGCCGCTGCTGATCGTGTGGCCGTTCAGGTCCACGGTGATCGTTCCGGCACCATCGACGACCAGCGCGTCGCCTTCGCAGACCATGTCTGTGGCCAGTCGGAGGTTCGCGGTCACGACTGCTCCGCAGTCCGGGGTTTGGGTCGCGCCAGCGAAGGCGGGTGACGCCTGGAAAGCGGCAAGGACGATGATTCCCATGCCGACGGTTGTCTTCCGCAGGCCGACCCGACGCTGAGTTGTTGAGCGCATTCTTCCCCCAGATGTTCTCGGTTGTCGCTGGCTACCCCGGTCCCCAGGACTCGCCCTTGGGGCAGGTGCCCGCTGTCGTGACTTGCGGCCAAACGTTTCACGAGCCATCCGGCGGCTGGGCCCACCAAAAGCCGTATCTACGTGGGCGTGGGCCACGACAGATCCAGTAGTCGAGTGGGACGTTGCCTCACAGACGAAGAGCCCCAACGAACCACTGGTCCGTCGGCGGCACCCCCAAACCGGCGTGCTCCCGGGGGCGGTGCGGGCAGCACGGTGGTCTTGGCCTCGCAGGAGGCCCTCGAGGTACGCCCGCGATGGATCGTCCGTCAGCCGAAACACTGTCAGGCGTCAACCGAAGCCCAAACGTCAAGCATCAGGCGGAGTCATACACGGGATCGGTGGGCCAGGTCGGGCTTGAACCGACGACCGACGGATTATGAGTCCGCTGCTCTGACCGACTGAGCTACTGGCCCGCACCAGCCCGGCTGCACCGGACTGGGCGCGGCGAGCCTATCGCCCAGCCGGGTGGGTCCTGCCTGGCCGGTCGACGAGGCGCGCCGTGAAACCCGTGAGGATGCTGGTGCGAATGTGAAACGTGGTGCACAATGGGCCACGCACAGCAACTGAAGAGTCGCAGGACACGCAAGGCCACCTGGAGCGCAGGTTCGTGGGGAAGACGTCCCTCGCACCCAAGGAGGCCCGGATGTCTGTCGCGATGCCGCGTGTCACGACCCGCGGGGTGGTGTTCATTCACTCCACCCCTACTGCGCTGTGCCCGCACATCACCTGGGCCCTCGAGTCAGCCCTGGACACCCGTCTGTCCATCGACTGGACCCCTCAGCCAGCCGGTGCCTCGCTCGTCCGCGCGGAGTTCCCGTGGTCGGGTGCCCAAGGCACCGGCGCCAAGCTCGCGTCCACCCTGCGCGGGTGGTCGGGCCTGCGCTACGAGATCACCGAGGAGCCCAGCCCGGGTGCCGACGGGTCCCGCTGGTCGCACACGCCGAGCCTAGGCATCCACCACACCTGGACCTCGGCCAGCGGCGACGCCGTGATCAACGAGGACCGGCTGCGCGAGGTCGTGCGCCTCTCGCAGGGGTCGCCCGAGGCGGTCACCGAGATGATCGAGGAGCTGCTCGGCACCGACTGGGACGCCGAGCTCGAGCCCTTCCGGTATGCCGGCGATGGGGCCCCCGTCCGCTGGCTCCACAAGGTCGGGTGACCGGGAACGGCCCTCGCGCGGGTGACGGGGAACACCCCCGCTGACCTGCACGGTTCGGAGTTCGCGTGCCCCTTGGGTAGGGTGGCGCGCTGATCCACCGACCCTGGAGGTTTCGTTGACCCGCCGCACGGCCCTCGTCTGGGCGCTGGCAGCACTGGGCGGGGGGACCCTGCTGTGGAGCGCCTGGCGCATCCTGAGCACTGACCTGTCGATGACCGGGCGAGTTCTCGCCTGGGCACTCTGGCTGCTGCTGGCAGCCGCTGTCGTCACCTTCTTCCTCTACGTCCGCGAGCTCGTGCGACAGGGCGTCGCCCTGACCCGCGGCGCGCGGTGGCAGCCCGTGCCGGCCGTGGCCCTGCTGTGGCTCGGCGGCGCCTCCAGCCTCGTGGTCTTCACCGCCCTCATGCCGGCGAGCGCCTCTGCCCGGCAGGAGCCCGTCGCGACCACGCAGACGCCGGCCCCGGTTGGCACCAGCGCCACCGCGGCCCCCGACGCGGCGGCAGCCGCGCGGACGTCGTCGGCGACGACGGCCTCCCGGACCAGGCAGCGGACGACCGCCACCTCGAGCGGCGCGCCCGCCACCGGGTCGTCAACGCCCACCCCGTCGAGCACCTCGTCCCTGCCCCCACGCACGAGCTCGACGACGCGGCCGCCGGCCCCGACGACGACTACGTCCACGCCGATCATCGACATCACCATCCTGCCGACCCACGGGAAGCCCACCAAGCCGGGCCACTGACCGCCCGGCGGCCTCTCACGGCGCGGGTGCCACCCAGGGCGGCCCGGTGCGGCCCGCCCCACCCCCGTCTCCTCCACGGACGAGGACGGGCCGCCACGGTTGCCCGCAGCGGCCCGTCATGGGCTGGTTCGAGGGTCAGACCGAGGTGAAGACCACCGCGACGTTGTGACCGCCGAAACCGAACGAGTTGTTCAGTGCGGCGATGTCGCCCTCAGGCAGCTTGCGCGCCTCACCGTGGACGACGTCCAGCTTGATGTCCTCGTCGAAGTCGTCGAGGTTGATCGTCGCCGGGGCGATGCGGTGGTGCACCGCCAGGATCGTGAGGATCCCCTCTAGCGCGCCGGCCGCCCCGAGGAGGTGACCGGTCATCGACTTCGTGGCGCTCACCGGCATACCGTCGGCGTCGTCGCCGAAGGCGCGGCGGATGGCGTTGGACTCTGCGACGTCGCCCACCGGCGTGGAGGTCGCGTGCGCGTTGACGTGCACGATGTCGCGGGGGGACAGACCGGCGCGCTCCACGGCCTCGGCCATCGCGCGGGAGGCCCCGGCGCCCTCGGGCTCCGGTGCGGCGATGTGGTGCGAGTCGGCCGACATGCCCAGCCCGGCGAGCTCGGCATAGATCGTCGCCCCGCGGGCCTTGGCGTGCTCGTACTCCTCGAGCACGATCACGCCCGCACCCTCACCGAGGACGAAGCCGTCGCGCCCGGTGTCGTAGGGGCGTGAGGCGCGCTCGGGGTCGTCGTTGCGGGTCGACAGCGCCTGCATCGCGGCAAAGCCTGCGATCGGCAGGGCGTGCACGGCGCCCTCGGTGCCACCGGCGACGGCGATGTCGGCGCGACCGCTCTTGATCATCTCGGCGGCGTAGCCCATCGCCTCGAGCCCGGACGCGCAGGCCGAGACCGGCGTGTGGGCACCGGCGCGGGCGCCGATCTCGAGCGACACGGCAGCCGAGGACGCGTTGGGCATCAGCATGGGGACGGCCAGCGGGAAGACACGGCGCGGACCCTTCTCCCTGAGGTTGTCCCACTGCGACAGCAGCGTCCAGACACCACCGATCCCGGTGCCGATGCACGCGGCGAGCCGCTCGGGGTCGACCTCCGGGGCACCAGCGTGGGACCAGGCCTCGCGCGCCGCGATCAGCGCGTACTGGGCGCTGGGGTCGAGCCGGCGCACCTCGACCTTGGAGAGCACCTCCTCGGGAGGCGTGTGGATCAGCGCGGCGAACTTCACCGGCAGGTCGTACTGCTCCACCCACTCGTAGGGCATGGTGCGGGCCCCCGATCGGCCCGCGAGGATCGCGTCCCAGGTGTCCGGGACGTTGCCCCCGACCGGGGTCGTGGCACCCAGGCCTGTGACGACGACGCGTCGCTGCTCGGTCATGGCGGGATTGCTCCTTCGTGGCGGTCGTGCGGGGGAGTGGGGCGTGGGTGGTGACCAGCCCGGCGTGTGCCGGGTGGTCACCACCGCACGAACGGGCGGCTCAGCCCTGGTTCTTGGCGATGAAGGCCACCGCGTCGCCGACGGTCACGAGGTTCTTGACCTCGTCGTCGGGGATGCGGACGCCGAACTTCTCCTCGGCGTTGACGACGATCGTCATCATCGACAGGGAGTCGATGTCGAGGTCGTCGGTGAACGACTTCTCGGACTGCACCGACTCGGTGTCCAGACCGGTCTCCTCGTTGACGATCTCGGCGAGACCCTCGAGGATCTCCTGCTCGCTCTGCGCCATCTGGCTCAGCTCCTTCTCGTGTGAATCACTCGGGATTCTCGATGGATTTCATTGGGGTGGAACGACATTGGTGGTGCATTGGTCCGGTTCACCCGCGGACCGCCGGGAACTCGTCAGGGCAGGACCACGACCTGCGCCGCATAGACCAACCCGGCGCCGAAGCCGATCTGCAGGGCCAGGCCACCGTGCGGCACCTCACCCTCGCGCAGCATGCGCTCGGTCGCCAGCGGGATGGAGGCCGCCGAGGTGTTGGCGGTCTCGGCGATGTCGCGGGCGACCGGGATGTCGCTGGGCAGCTTGAGCTGCTTGATCATGGCGTCGATGATCCGCATGTTGGCCTGGTGCGGGATGAACGCGTCGAGGTCCTCGGCCCGGACGCCGGCAGCATCGAGAGCCTTCTGGGCGACGGGGGCCATGCCCCACACGGCCCAGCGGAACACCGACTGGCCGGCCATGCCGATCGCGGGCCACGCGAGGTCGCCGTCACGCACCTCGACCCACGAGTCGCGCTGCGAGATCGTCTGCCACTGGGAGCCGTCGGACCCCCAGATGGTCGGGCCGATCGCCGGGGTGTCGGACGGGCCGACGATGGCCGCTCCCGCACCGTCGCCGAAGATGAACGCCGACCCGCGGTCGGTCATGTCGGTGAAGTCGGAGAGCTTCTCGACGCCGACCACCAGGACGTGCCGGGCGCTGCCTCCGCGCACCATGTCGCTGGCCAGGCTGACCGCGTGGCAGTAGCCGGCGCAGGCTGCGGAGATGTCGAAGGCGGCACCGCGGATGCCGAGCCGGTCGGCGACGATCGGGGCGGCGGCCGGTGTCTGGTAGGGGTGGGTCACCGTCGCCACGATGACCGCGTCGATGTCGGCTGCCTCGAGACCGGCGGCGGCAAGCGCCTCGTGCGAGGCCGCGAGCGACATGTCGACGACGGTCTCGTCCTTGGCCGCGAACCGGCGGCTCTTGATGCCCGAGCGTTCCTGGATCCACTCGTCGGAGGAGTCGATGGCCTCGACGATCTCGGAGTTCATCACGATCCGCTCGGGCCGGTAGCCGCCGACGCCCATGATCCGGGAGTAGGTGGCGCCCTCGGCGACCGTGATCGTGCCGGTGCCCTTGGGGGCGGGTGCAGTCATGTCAGACCTCTTGCGCGTCGTCGGAGGTGGGGGACGGGGCGGTCGCGGGGTCACCGTGCTCGCGGATCAGGTCGTGGGCCGCCGCGAGGTCGTCGGGCGTCTTGACAGCCAGTGTGGTCACTCCGGGCATCGCCCGCTTGGCGAGACCCACGAGGGTGCCGGCCGGCGGGAGCTCGATCAGGGCGGTCACCCCGAGGTCGACGAGCGTCTGCATGCACTGGTCCCAGCGCACCGGGCTGCTCACCTGGCGCACGAGCCGGGTGAGCGCGTCGGCGCCGCCGTCGACCGGCTGGCCGTCGGCGTTCGACAGCAGGCGCACCGTGGGGTCCGCCGTGGTCATGCCGGAGGTGAGCTCGACCAGGGCGTCGACCGCGGGAGCCATGTGGCTGGTGTGGAAGGCGCCGGCGACCTGCAGCGGGATGACCCGGGTCTTGGCGGGGGGCTCGGCGGCCAGGGCTGCGAGCTGCTCGAGCGTGCCCGCGGCCACGGTCTGGCCGGCACCGTTGGCGTTCGCGGCGGTGAGCCCGTGCTTGGCGAGGGCCTGAGCCACCTCGTCGGGGTCGCCCCCGAGCACCGCGCTCATCCCCGTGGGGGTGAGCGCGCTGGCGGCAGCCATGCCCCGACCGCGTTCGCGGACGAAGACCATGGCGTCCTCGTCCGACAGCACCCCGGCGAACGCGGCGGCGGTGATCTCCCCGACCGAGTGACCCGCGGTCACCCCGACACCGGAGGGTCCGTCGGGCAGCAGCGCCGCCCCGGCGGCGATCCCCGACGCGACGATGAGCGGCTGCGCGACCGCCGTGTCACGGATCGTCTCTGCGTCCGAGGTCGTGCCGTGCGCGACGAGGTCGAGACCCACCACGTCGGCCAGCGCCTCGAGCCGGCTGCGGAAGGCGGGCACCTCGAGCCAGGGAGCGAGGAAGCCGGGGGTCTGTGAGCCCTGTCCAGGGCAGACGATTGCGAGCACGGTCCCAGCCTTGCGGTCTCGGGTGGTGCGGCACGTCACCGTTTGGCACCACAAAGTCGACGTCGTTTTAGAGGATTCCTCCAACAGCCTGCGCGGAGGGGGCTGGTGGGGCGGGCGTGGGTCGGCGGCTCAGGCGGCCCAGCTGCAGGGCGACCAGGATGGTGTGCGCGTCGCGCGGGTCGGACAGCTGGTAGCCGGTCAGGTCGGCGACCTTGCCGATCCGGTAGCGCACGGTGTTGGGGTGCACGAAGAGCAGCCGGGCCGTGCCCTCGAGGCTGCCACCGCACTCGAGGTAGGCCGACGCCGTCTCGAGCAGCGCCCCGCCGGCGCCCGTGAGCGGGTGCCAGATCCGGTCGAGCAGCATGGCCCGCGCGGGGGCGTCGCCCACGAGGACGCGCTCGGCCAGCAGGTCGTCCGCGGCCACCGGGCGCGGGGCCTGCGGCCAGGCCTGGGCGCACGACTGCCCCGCCAGGGCTGCCCGGGCCGACCGGCCGGCCGCGAACAGGTGCGGCACCGTGGGCCCGACGACGAGGGCACCGTCGCCGAAGTGGCCCGAGATCTCGGCACTCGCCGCGAGCGGGTCGTCGACGTTGCCGAGGATCACCACCAGTCGCCGGCCCTGCACCGCGGCCAGGGTGTCGACCCCCACGCGCTCGGCCGCACGCCGCAGACCGTCCACGACGCCGGCCGGGCTGCCCGCGGGGGTGGCGCCGACCACGACCGCCACCCGGGTGGTCGCCCCCCAGCCGAGCGCCGCCGCTCGCGACTGCATCGAGTCGTCCGCCTCGCCACGCAGGACGGCGTCGACGACGAGCCCCTCGAGCCGTGCGTCCCAGGCGCCCCGGGCCTCGGCCGCGTGGGCGTAGACCTCGGCCGCGGCGAACGCGATCTCGCGGGAGTAGCGCAGCACCGACTCGCGCAGGGCCTGCTCCTCACCCGGCCTGGCCAGCGCGGTGGCGTCCTGCTCGACGACGTCGACGACCGACCGGACGAGGTCGAGGGTCTGCCGCAGGGTGATCGACCGGGTGAGCTCGCGTGGCGCGGTTCCGAAGACGTCGGCCGTGACGGGGGTGTTCTCGCCGCCCTCGCGCAGCCAGGCGATGAACGCGGCGATGCCCGCCTGCGCGACCAGCCCGACCCACGAGCGGTCCTCGGCCGACAGGGCGCGGTACCACTCGTGGCTCGCCTCCATGCGCCGGATGGCGGCGGTGGACAGCTCGCCCGCCGACCTCTCCACCCGCTGCAGGGTGGTGGGGGAGGTGCGTTCCTGGGCCCGCGGCATACGGACACTCTATTTGTAGGCCGCGCACAATCTGTATGCCGGCCACGACCCGGTATGCCGCCCACCACCGCGGGCGCGGGTCGCCACGCCGAATGGTCCCTTTGCCCGCAAATCGGCACGAGCGGCGCGGGGTGTCCCTAGGGTGGGCGCCCGTGGGACGACGGGGGCAGGCCGCGCTGGCGGCTTGGGTGACGGGGCTGGCGCTGGTCTCGGGACCGCTCGCGCACGCGAGCGCCGTGCCCATCAGCCCCGTCGGGGCGGTCAGTGCCGGGCTGGTCGTGGGACACCGCGGCGCCTCGGGCTACCGGCCGGAGCACACGCTGGCCGCCTACGAGCTGGCCGTGCGCCAGGGAGCGGACTTCATCGAGCCGGACCTCGTCTCGACCAGCGACCACGTCCTCGTGTGCCTCCATGACGTCGAGCTCTCGCAGACGACAGACGTGGCAGACCACCCCGAGCTCGCCGACCGCCGGACGACCAAGGAGGTCAACGGGCGGTCCCAGACCGGGTGGTTCGTCGAGGACCTCACGCTGGCCGAGGTCAAGACCCTGCGCGCCAAGGAGCGGCTGCCACAGCTGCGGCCCGAGAACACGGCCTATGACGGGAAGTACGAGGTGCCCACCTTCGCGGAGGTGCTGGCGTTGCGGGCCGCGCTGGCTGCGGAGACCGGGCGCAAGGTCGGCATCTACCCCGAGCTGAAGATGCCGTCGCACTTCCGTGAGGTGGGGCTGCCGCTCGAGCCGGTGTTCGCCGAGCAGCTGCGGGCCGCCGGGCTCGACTCGGCGACGGCCCCGGTCTTCGTCCAGTCGTTCGAGCCCACCACCCTGCGCCGGCTCAAGGCCGACCTCGGCGTGCGGGCGAGGCTGACGTTCCTCACCTGTCCCAGCGGTGCTCCCTACGACCTTGCGAGCTCGGGGGACCCGCGCTCGTACGCCGACCTCAACACCGCGACGGGGCTCGCGTGGCTGTCCGGGTTCGTGTCGGTCGTCGCGGCAGACCAGGTCCAGGTGATCCCCCGCCGGGCGGACGGGCGGCTCGGCGTCGTGACGGCCCTGCCCGCCCGGGTCCGTGCCGCCGGCCTGCGCCTGCACGTCTACGCCCTGCGCAGCGAGAACACCTTCCTGCCACTCGACTACCGGGTCGGCGCCGACCCCGCCGCTGACGGACGCGCGACGCAGCTGGACGCGGTGTACTTCAAGGCGGGTGCGGACGCGCTGTTCTGCGACCAGCCCGACCTGTGCGTCGCCGCTCGGAAAAGCCTGCCGGTCAAGCGGACCTACGACCCGCGACGCTGACCCGGAGGTCGAGTGCCTGACGCGAGCCCAGGGGGACGCCTCAGGCACACGACCTCTTCACCCAGGCGTCACGGCGATGTCGCCCACGGCCGTCCGGGGGTTCCTAGCGTCACAGGCATGTAGCGAACACTGCCGGACCTCACGTCGGGTGGCCGCGGCGGTCAGCGGCGGTCAGCCCACGTGGTCGCGCCAAGAGTGGGCTGGTTCGTAGCCCAGCAGCCGGCGCGCCTTGTCGATGCCGAGCAGGGTCTCGTGCTCGCCGAGGTCCCGGCGGACCTCCACCCCAGGGAACACCTCGGCCACGAGGTCTGCGCTCGACCGGCTCATGACGGTGTCGGCATTGGCGATCACGAAGACCTCGCACCCGGGCTCCGACCTCTCGAGGCCGAGGCGCACCGCCTGGGCACCGTCCCGGCCGTCGATGTACCCCCAGAGGTTCCACTTGCGCAGGGAGGGGTCGGAGTCGAACGAGGGGAACGCCGCGTAGTCCTCGGGATCCATGACGTTGGAGAACCGCAGGCCCACCATGACCAGCTCGGGGTCCCAACGGCAGAAGTGCCTCGCCATCTCCTCCTCGAGTGCCTTGTTGAGCGAGTAGGTCGACTCCGGACGTGGGTCGTACTCCTCGTCGACCGGGACGTACGGCGGGGGTGTGTCGAAGGGCAGGCCGAGGACCGTCTCGCTGGAGGCCCACACGACGTGCTTGATCCCGGCGGCACGTGCAGCGGCGAAGACGTTGTACGTCGCGCTGGCGTTGTTCGCGAACGTCAGCGCGTTGGTGGCCAGACCCGGCGCGGGCAGCGCAGCCAGGTGGACCACGGCATCCAGCCTGCCGAGGTGCTCGTCGACATTCCCGGACAACGCCTCGACCACCTGGCCGTAGTCGGTGAGGTCCACCGCGACGAACGGGCTGGGAGCTGGGTCCGGTCGCTGCCGGTCCAGTCCCAGGACGTCCCACCCGTTGTCGAGGAGGTGGGAGACCACGGACCGGCCGAGCTTGCCCGAGGAACCGGTGACGGCGACACGTCGTTGAGTGGGTGCCATGGACCCATGGTGCCCCAGGCGCAGGTATGCCGCCCGCTCAGGTGAGCGGGCGGCATACCTTGTCGTGCACGAGGTCTCGAACCGGGGTCAGCTCTCGCCGCCGGAGTTGCCGGACGTGCCGGCGGTGACGTCGAGAAGCCGGTAGCGGTCGGCGGCCTCGCGGGCGACGTGGCCGGGGACCTCGCCGCGGGCGACGAGCATCTGCAGGGTGCGCACCGCGACGGACGGGCCGTCGATGTGGAAGAACCGGCGGGCTGCGGGCCGGGTGTCGGAGAACCCGAATCCGTCTGCGCCGAGTGACGCGAAGTCCCCGGGCACCCACGGCTGGATCTGGTCCTGCACCTGGCGCATGTAGTCCGAGACCGCCACGACCGGGCCGCGGGTGTTCCGGAGCCGCTGGGTGACGTACGGCGTGCGGGCCTCCTGGTTGGGGTGCAGGAAGCGCTGCTCGTCGCAGGACATGCCGTCACGGCGCAGCTCGCTCCACGACGTCACTGACCACACGTCGGCCACGACACCCCAGTCGTTGCGCAGGAGCTCCTGCGCCTCGAGCGCCCACGGGACTCCGACGCCGGACGCGAGCAGCTGCGCCCGCGGGGCGTCGTCGCCGAGGCCCTCGGTGATGCCGGGGGCGAAGAGGTACATGCCGCGCAGGATGCCCTCGCGGTCGACGTCCGGCGGCTCCGGCGGCTGGCTCATCGGCTCGTTGTAGACGGTGATGTAGTAGATGAGGTTCTCGGGGTCGTCGCCGTACATCCGGCGCAGCCCGTCCTCCATGATGTGGCCGATCTCGAACGCGAAGGCCGGGTCGTAGGCGATCACCGCGGGGTTCGTCGCCGCCATGAGGGGGGAGTGCCCATCGGCGTGCTGGAGCCCCTCGCCGGTCAGGGTCGTGCGACCGGCCGTCGCCCCGATGAGGAAGCCACGGGCCATCTGGTCCGCCGCCGCCCAGATCGAGTCCGCGGTGCGCTGGAACCCGAACATCGAGTAGAAGACGTAGATCGGCACCATCGGCTGGCCGTGCGTGGCGTACGACGTGCCGGCTGCGGTGAAGGCCGCCATCGAGCCTGCCTCGTTGATGCCGAGGTGCAGGATCTGGCCGTCCTTGGCCTCCTTGTAGGCCAGCATCAGCTCGGCGTCGACCGAGGTGTACTTCTGCCCGTGCGGGTTGTAGATCTTGATCGTCGGGAAGAACGAGTCCATGCCGAACGTGCGGGCCTCGTCGGGGATGATCGGCACGACGCGCTTGCCGAACTCCTTGTCGCGCATGAGCTCCTTGAGCAGCCGCACGAACGCCATCGTCGTGGCGACCTGCTGCTTGCCGGTGCCCTTCTTGACGACGTCGTAGGCCGAGTGGTCCGGCAGCTTGAGCGTGTCGTGGTCGACGCGACGCACCGGCAGCGGCCCGCCGAGCTTCTCGCGGCGCTCGCGCAGGTACTTGATCGACGGGTCGTCCGGCCCGGGGTGGAAGTACGGGGGAGCGTAGGGGTCCCGCTCGAGGACCTCGTCGGAGATCGGCAGCTTGAGGCTGTCGCGCAGGCCCTTGAGGTCGTCGAGCGTGAGCTTCTTCATCTGGTGGGTTGCGTTGCGACCGGCGAAGTGGCTGCCGAGGCCGTAGCCCTTGATCGTCTTGGCGAGGATGACGGTCGGCTGCCCGGTGTGGTTCATCGCGGCCTGGTAGGCGGCGAACACCTTGCGGTAGTCGTGGCCACCGCGCTTGAGCTTCCACCAGATGTCCTCGTCGGACCAGTCCTTGACCATCTCGCGGGTGCGCGGGTCGCGGCCGAAGAAGAAGTCGCGGACGTACTTGCCGTCGTTGGCGCGGAAGGTCTGGTAGTCGCCGTCGCTCGTGGTGTTCATGAGGTGGACGAGCGCGCCGTCGCGGTCGGCAGCCAGCAGGGGGTCCCAGCCGCGGCCCCACACGACCTTGATGACGTTCCATCCGGCACCGCGGAAGAACGCCTCGAGCTCCTGGACGATCTTGCCGTTGCCGCGCACCGGTCCGTCGAGCCGCTGCAGGTTGCAGTTGATGACGAACGTGAGGTTGTCGAGCTCCTCGCCCGCGGCCAGCTGGAGCAGGCCACGCGACTCGGGCTCGTCCATCTCGCCGTCGCCGAGGAAGGCCCAGACGTGCTGCTGGCTGGTGTCCTTGATGCCGCGGTTGTCGAGGTACTTGTTGAACTGCGCCTGGTAGATCGCGTTCATCGGGCCGATGCCCATCGACACGGTCGGGAACTGCCAGAAGTCCGGCATGAGCCGCGGGTGCGGGTAGGACGGCAGGGCCAGCGGCTGCCCGGCGACGATGTGCGACTTCTCCTGGCGGAAGCCGTCGAGCTGGTCCTCGGAGAGGCGGCCCTCGAGGTAGGCGCGGGCGTACATGCCGGGGGAGGCGTGCCCCTGGAAGAAGACCTGGTCGCCGCCACCGGGGTGGTCGGCCCCGCGCCAGAAGTGGTTGAAGCCCACCTCGTAGAGCGTGGCCGCCGAGGCGTACGTCGAGATGTGGCCGCCGACGCCGATGCCGGGCCGCTGGGCGCGATGCACCATGACCGCGGCGTTCCAGCGCAGGTAGGCGCGGTAGCGGCGCTCGACCTCCTCGTCACCGGGGAACCACGGCTCCTGCTCGGGGGCGATCGTGTTGATGTAGTCGGTCGCCGTGAGCGACGGCACCCCGACCTGCATCTCACGAGCGCGCTCCAGCAGCTTGAGCATGACGTAGCGGGCGCGCTGACGGCCGCCACCCTCGATGACTCCGTCGAGGGAGTCGAGCCACTCCTGGGTCTCCTCGGGGTCGATGTCCGGGAGCTGGCTGGGGATGCCGTTGAGAATGGGTCCGGCTTCCTCGCGTGCGGCCACGGTCGTGAGTCCTTTCTCGCGCCTGGGTCGCGGGGTTGCCTGCGACCTGCACCCATCCTCCACCCGAACGAGGCGCGCGTCACAACCGGCTCCGGCTACTGGCCAGTATGCGGAGCGACCCCGCAAGGGCAGGTCAGAGGCCCAGCCGGTGCGCGCCCGCGTAGACCGTGAGCCGGGGCGGGCGCGCGAAACCCACCAGCGTCAGGCCGCTGTTGATGGCCAGCTCGACCGCCAGCGACGACGGTGCCGACACCGCGACCATGGCGGGCACGCCCGCCATCACGGCCTTCTGGACGAGCTCGAAGCTGGCCCGGCCACTGACCGCGAGCACGTGGCCGGTGAGCGGCAGCCGACCCTCGCGGGCCGCCGCACCGATGACCTTGTCGACCGCGTTGTGCCGGCCCACGTCCTCGCGCACCACCACGACCTCGCCGGTGGCGGTGAACAGGCCGGCGGCGTGCAGGCCTCCGGTCTTGTCGAACACCTTCTGTCGCGCACGCAACGCCTCGGGGAGCGAGGCCACCACCTCCGGCGACACCACGAGCGGGTCGTCGGCGACGCCATACGGGCTGGTGGCCGTGATGGCCTCGATGCTGGTCTTGCCGCACACGCCGCAGGCGCTGCTCTGGTAGCCGGACCGCGCGCTGCGGTCCAGGTCCGGGCGCACGCCGGGGGCCAGGGTCACGTCGACGACGTTGTAGGTCGGGGAGCCCGACTCGTCCTCGTCGAGACAGTGCATGAGGTGCCGCACGTCGTCGGCCGAGCGCAGGACCCCGTCGGTGAGGAGGGTGCCGAGGGCGAGGTCGAAGTCGTCGCCCGGCGTGCGCATGGTGACGGTCACGGACACCCCGCCCACGCGGACCTCGAGCGGCTCCTCGACCGCGAGGGTGTCGGGACGGGACGTGCTGCGAGGGCCGTCCGCGGTCACCTCGACCCGAAGGCTCGGCGTCCGTCTCGTCACTCGTCCCACGGGGCCAATGTATGCCGCGGCGCGAGGCACCCACGCGCACGGCCGGGCTGCGTCGCGACGCGGTCCCCGCCGGATAGGTTGGGAGCGTGTCCGACACCCCCTCCGGCCCGGTCCCGGGCGCACCCTCCGTCAGCCTCTTCGGCGAGACCGGTATGCCGTGGCAGCCGGTCTCCCCGAGCCTCGCCACCGCACGGCTCGTGGTGGCTGGCGCCTGCTTCGGCCCGCCGCTGCTGCTGCTCGTCGTGCTGGCCGTGTGGCTGTGGTCGTGGTTCTGGGTGCCCGCACTGCTGGTCGCCGCCGGGCTGGCCTGGACCGCTTGGGTGATCCGCCGGCAGGTGCCCGCCATCACCTGGGCCGAGGGTCCCGAGGAGCTCGTCGTGCGACGTGGTCGGCTGTTCCGCAGCCTGGTGAGCGTGCCCTACGGCCGGCTGCAGTTCGTCGACGTCGAGTCGGGACCACTGGCCCGCAAGCTGGGCATGGCCACGGTCGAGCTGCACACCGCCTCGCCCGAGACCAGCGCCCAGATCCCCGGCCTGCCGACGGCGGAGGCCGAGGCGCTCCGCACCCGGCTGGCGGCCCGCGGGGAGTCGCAGCGGGCAGGGCTGTGACCGCGCCCCGGGAGCAGGCGTCTCAGGACCCGTCGGCGGCTGACGGGTGGCGCCACCTCCACCCGCTCTCCCCGCTCCTGCGCGGCGGCATCGCGTTCGCCGCGGTCCTCGCCTACGTCGTCTCGCAGCAGGTCGACACGCTGTTCGGTGCGGACCGCGAGGACCCCACCGGCGGCCACCTCGGCTGGGCGGCGCTCGCGGTGCTGGGGGTGCTCGTCGCCATCGTCGTGGGGGCCTGGGTCTCCTGGCGGTTCTCGCGGTTCCGCGTGACCGGGTCGATGGTCGAGCTGCGGACCGGGCTGCTGTTCCGCCAGCACCGTCAGGTGCCGTTCGACCGGATCCAGGCCGTCGACCTCGGCCGGCCGCTGCTCGCCCGGCTCACGGGGCTCTCCGAGGTGGTCGTGCAGTCCGCCGGTGGCAAGGACGCCCACCTCAAGCTGGCCTTCCTCACCGACTCGCAGGCCCAGCAGATCCGCGAACAGCTCATGGAGCTCGCCCGGCACAGCGACGAGGCTGCCGAGGTGCGGGCCGTCGGGGCCCAGGGCGCCGGGGCCGAGGGCGGCGCCGCCGTGGTCGCGTCCGGCCCTGTGGCCGGAGCGCTCGACCGGACGCCGCCGCAGCGCGCCGACGAGGTGCTGAAGGTCCCGAACTCGCGCATCCTCCAGTCGGTGCTCTACTCCGGGCCGTCGGCCGTCGTGCTGCCCGGTGTGCCGGTGCTGGTCGGGTCGATCGCCCTCGGGGTGCCCGAGATGGTCGCGTGGCTCGGTCCGATGCTGCTCGCCACCGGGGGGGCCCAGCTCAAGCGGCTCACCACGGAGTTCAACTTCACCCTCTACCACCAGGGTGACCGGCTGAGGATCCGGCACGGCCTCACCGACCTGCGCACGACCTCCGTGCCGATCCACCGGATCCAGGCCATCAAGGTCAGCCAGTCCCTGCCGTGGCGCTTCCCGGGGTGGTGGCGCGTCGAGGTCAACATCGCGGGCGCGACGCGGGGCGACGACACGACCCAGACCGTGGTCATGCCGGTGGGCACCCTCGACGAGGCGATCTCGGTCCTGCGGCTGGTGCGCCCCGGCATACCGGCCGACGCCGCGCGGGCTGCTCTCGTCGGTCCGGGTGGGGAGCCGGGCTTCACGCCGGCGGGCGCGGGTGCGCGCCGCCTCGACCCGTTCGCCTGGCGGCGCCTGGGGTATGCCGTGCTCCCGGACTGCCTCATGACGCGCCGCGGCCGGCTCTACCGGACGGCGGAGTTCGTGCCGCACGCCCGGATCCAGTCGCTCGCGGTCAAGCAGGGACCGCTGCAGCGGTCGCGGGGACTCGCCACGGTGCGGATCGTCTCGACGCCCGGACCCGTCAGCCCGCACGTCCCGCACCTCGACGTCCACGAGGCCGAGCGGCTCGTGAACGAGCAGGTGGAGCGTTCGAGCCGGGCCCGCCAGCGCGCCTGACGGGTGCCGCCCCAGCGGCGCTCGAACCGCACGACGAGGACACGGTGGCGCACCGAGTCGAGGACCCCCGGGATGCCGGCCGCCCACTGCTTTGGCTCGGGGGCGTCCGTGACCCCGGTAGGGTCGAGGCTGCTGGGGTCGTTCCGGTCGGCGATGTCCTGACCGTCAACCCTCCGGCCCGCTCACCTGCTGGGACACCAGCACCGCGCACGACGACAAAGGGACCGTATTCGGCCGGTTCGGTTGAAAATCCGCTGGTGCTCCGGTGGACTGTCCCGCAGCACCAAACCCCGTCGCGACCTGCGGCGGAACCCCCGACCCGGATGGAGATGGCAGTGAGTACGTCCGCACAGGCGGCGCCGCGCAACGCGGCCAGTCGTCTGGGGTTCACCTCGGGGCAGGTGATCCAGGAGTTCGGCTACGACTCCGACGTCGACGACGAGCTGAGGTTCGCCATCGAGGACCTGACGACGACGGAGCTCGAGGACGAGGACTACGGCGATGTCGCCGACGCCGTCCTGCTGTGGTGGCGTGTCGACGACGGGGACCTCGTCGACGCGGTCGTCGACGGCCTCACCAACCTCGCCGAGGGCGGGTTCATCGTCGTGCTCACCCCCAAGGCGGGCCGCGACGGGCACGTCCAGGCGAGCGACATCGAGGAGGCCGCCACGACGGCCGGCCTGCACACCTCGGGTGCCGTCAACGCCTGCGAGGACTGGACCGCCACCCGGCTGGTCGCCCCCAAGAACGCCCGGCGCTGACTCGCTGGCAGACTGCGGGCATGACCAGCCCCAGCAGCCCCCTCGCCGTGGGCGCCACGGCGCCTGACTTCACGCTCAAGGACCAGAACGGCCAGGACGTCTCCCTGTCGTCCTTCCGCGGCCACAAGAACGTCGTGGTGGTCTTCTACCCGTTCGCCTTCTCAGGCATCTGCACGGGCGAGTTCTGCGAGATCCGCGACAACCTCGGCGCCTTCGTGGGCGACGACGTCCAGGTCCTCGGCATCTCCTGCGACCACATGTTCTCCCAGCGCGCCTGGGCCGACCGTGAGGGCTACTTCTTCCCGCTGCTGTCCGACTACTGGCCGCACGGCGGCGTCGCGCGGTCGTTCGGCGTGCTGAACGAGACGGCCGGTGCGGCGCTGCGCGGCACCTTCCTCATCGACACCGACGGGATCGTCCGGTGGTCCCTGGTCAACGAGATCGGACAGGCCCGCGACTTCTCCGGCTACCACGCCGCCCTGGCCGAGCTGCGCTGACCGCGCCGGGCCGACTGCGGCGGTCATGGTTCGGTTCCGAGCCACGCGCCACACGCACGAGGGCCGGTATGCCGCGGGTGCGGCATACCGGCCCTCTGGCCGTCTCCCCGTGGTTACGGGGTGGGCGGCGTGATCTTGATCAGGGCGGACAGGTTGCCCGCCTTGGCCTGCGCCACCGTGACCACGGTGCCGTAGCCCACGCCGTCATCGGCCGGGTTACCGGTGCCGAGCGGGGTTGCGGCGCCCACGTCCTCACCGAACAGGTCGGGGATGAGAGCCCCTCGCTGGTCGACGATGCGGACGCTGTACGGGGCGTTGTCCTGGCTGGGAACCACCGTCGACGCGTCGGCGTCGCGGTAGAACAGCCGGCCGTCGTCACGAAGCTCGAAGCCGGGGTACCAGGTCTTGTCGTCCGTGAACGACTTGACCGCCGGCTGCGCCCCGAAGGAGTTGCAGGCCTCGCCGGTGAAGTCCGGCTTGGTCTGGCACTCCTGGAAGGGGTACGTCCCTGCCACGTTGAACGCGACGTTCGACGACTGCGGTCGAGACGGCAGGTTGTGCAACGTGGTCTTGGGCACCTCGAGGTCGGCGTTCGCGCCACTGCGACGGAACGGCTCGAAGTGGCTGTCGACGAGCAGCAGGCCACCCTTGGCTCCCTCACTCGGCAGTGACGTGAGGTTGTTGAGCACGTGGTTGACGTTGCCGTACCCCGTGTCGCGGTACCAAACGAGGGCACCGGGCGCGTTGTACTTGATGCGCTCGACCTTCCAGGCGCCGGCTCCGCCGAGCTTCTGGTAGGTCGTGTCGTAGGCGTACTGCAGGCCCTTGTCGAAGCCGTCGAAGTTGCGCCACTCCACCATGTAGTACTGGTTGTTCTGCGTGGTGCCCGAGTCGAGCACCCAACCGGCGCCAGTGGTGTCGGTGAAGGTGCCGACGGTCGCGGTCCAGCCGTTGTTGGCCTCGGCGTCGTCCGACCACACGGTGGTCGAACCGTTGGTGACCGAGAGGTCGTCGACGAACCAGCCGGTGTCCTCGAACGCCTCGTCCGTGGCGTAGAGCAGACGCACCTTGACCGTCTTGCCGGCGAAGGCCGTCAGGCTGGCGTAGTTGTGCTCCCAGCCGTCCGTCGCACCGGTGAGGCCGTACTTCTTGCCGCCGAAGTCGGCCATCCGGCCGTTCGGGTCGACGTAGCCGTCCGGGGTGGTCACCGCGGTGCCCGCCTCGTTGAAGACCTTCTGCTCGGTCCACGTGGTGCCGCCGTCGGTCGAGACCTCGACGAAGCCGAAGTCCCAGTCCTCCTCGATGGAGTAGTTGTTCCACATCCAGAAGCGGGCGTCGGTGGCGCCGGCCGGGACGGACACGTCACGGGTCAGGCTGTTCTTGGCCCACGACTGGTCGGCGTTGGAGTACCACATCTTCGCGCCGGAGTGCGGCTCGGCCAGGGTCAGCGTCTTGGGCGGCAGGTTGATCTTGACGCCGTCAGCGGTGCCCTTGGGGGTGCGGCTCGTCTGGCCGACGTTGACCGCGCGAGGGTCGTCGCCGGGGTTGAGCTGCACCGGGTCGGCCCAGCCCAGGACCCACTTGTCCCAGATGCCCATGTGCGTCGGCATCGACTGGAAGATGGGGCCGGAGTGCGAGCCGGAGCTCATGAGGTCCCAGAAGTCGATGTCCGAATCGCCACCGCTCGCGGTGTCGTAGAGGTCCGGCAGGCCAAGGTCGTGGCCGTACTCGTGGGCGAAGACGCCCACCCCTGAGTCCTCGGGCTGCACGATGTAGTTGGACAACCGCAGGTTGGTGCCGGGGACGGGAGCGCCGCCGACGACGGTCGAGGAGTGTGCCCAGATGGCGTACGGGCCCTGGGCGCCGCCACCACCGGACTTGTCCTTGCCGGCGTGCACGAGCACGACGTGGTCGATCACGCCGTCGGGCTCGAGCAGGTTGCCGTCGCCGTCGACGTCACCCTGGTCCTCGACGTCGTAGTCGGCCCACGGGAAGCTGGGCTGCGCCTTGGCGAGCGCGGCGACCGCGTCGATCGGCAGCTGCCCGGCTCCGAGCTTGTTGCTCGGGTGTCCCTGCATGTCCTGGATGCGGTCGTAGGTCCAGACGCCCTTGTCGTCCTTGTGGCAGACGGTGGCGCCGTAGTACGCCTCGGAGTGCGCGACGGTGACCCACGGGGTCGCTGCGCCGCTCACGGTGTAGGCGCCCTTGGACATCTCCTCGTACATGTTCTTCATCGTGTAGCCGGAGATGTCGATGCCGGGCTGGCCGTCAGGACCGGTGAGGTCGGGCCGGACACGCTGGGTGATGCCCGTCTTGGTGTAGAGCATCGAGTTGTAGTGCGCGGAAGAGAAGTCCGGGACCCACATCGAGTTGTTGTCCTTGAGGGCGGACGCGGCCGGGTTCGGGATGGTGTTGTGCGTCGGGCCGTTCTGCACGGTGCCGGCGACACAGTCGGGTGCGCTCCAAGCGCTGGGCACCATCGAGCCGGTGAAGTTGTCGTTGGCCGCCTGGTTGAAGTCGACGAGGATCGTCAGGAGCTTGGCCTCCTGCATCGACTTCGCCTGCTTGAACTTGTTGGCCTTGATCTGCTTGGGGCTCTTGCCGGTGCGAACGGCCTCAGCCTCGAGCTTGGCCAGCTGCCGTGCGGCTACCGGGTTCCCCTTGGCCTGCTTGGCGTCGTAGGCGTTGGACCTGGCGAGGAGGTCCGCCTTCTTGCTGGCGCGGCCTGCAGTGCTCTTGCCCTTCGTCACCTGGACGTCACTGCCGAGCGCGGACTCGACCTGCGGCGCGACGGTGTTCATGTAGTAGTCGCCATGGTTGTTGGCGGCTGGAACGCTGGCCGGCGACGGTGCCGCTGTCGCTGAGCCCGTGCCGCCGGCGGCGGCGAGGCCGGCGGCGACGAGAGCGACAGCGGGCACCAGCGCAGTGGCCCGGAGCCTGCGCCCCGTGATCCTGCGATTCATGTGCATCCCTTCGTTGGTTCCGCGGACTGTGACCGCGGACTGTGTCCCGACTCACACGAGAAAAGACACGATGGGGCGCATCCTGCATCGTGCAAGCCCCCTTGGGAAGAAGTAACTGCAGGTCAATCGGCGTATGGCGGGTAAATTTCTCTCCATCGCCGCACCGGTGTGACCAGAGCGCCAGGAGTGGTGGTCGGGGCCCGTGAGCCACTGTGGGTGCCGGTGTCCGGGTAGCCGCGCCGCCGACCCGACCTGACAGAATGACGCCCGAACGCGGCCCGGCCCTGCGCCCGACCGCCTCGGGGCCTGTAGCTCAGTTGGTAGAGCGCCACGTTTACACCGTGGATGTCGTCGGTTCGAGCCCGGCCGGGCCCACATGACGGACGCCGACCCGACCCCCGACCCTCCGACCCTGGCCGAGGTCGTGGCGGTCCTCGAGGGGCTCTTCCCGCCGGACTCGGCCCAGTCGTGGGACCAGGTCGGGCTCGTGGCCGGCGACCCGACGCAGCTGGTCGGTCGGATCCACTTCGCCGTGGACCCCACGCTCGCGGTCATCGAGGAGGCCCGGACCCTCGGGGCCGACCTGCTGGTGACGCACCACCCGCTGCTGCTGCGCGGCATCCACAGCGTCGCCACGACGGGGGCCAAGGGCGCGAGCGTGACCGCGCTGGTGGTGCACGACATCGCCCTGTACGTCGCCCACACGAACGCCGACGTCGCGCAGCCGGGGGTCAACGACGCCCTCGCCGACGCCTGCGGCCTGACGGCGACCGAGCCCCTCGCCGTCGTCGAGGGCCAGCCGCTCGGYCGGGTCGGCACCCTCGCGGAGCCCGTGCCGCTGGTCGACTTCGTGACCGGCCTGGCTGGCGCCCTGCCTCCAGCCGCAGGGGGTCTGCGCGTCGCGGGACCGGCAGACGCGCCGGTGCGTCGGGTGGCTGTCATGGGCGGTGCCGGCGACGACATGTTCGACCACGTCCGCCGCAGCGGCGCCGACGTCTACGTCACCGCCGACCTGCGGCACCACCCCGTCCTGGAGGCACGGGAGGAAGCCAGGGGAGGGCCGCCGTACCTCGTGGACGCGGGGCACTGGGCCACCGAGAGCCTGTGGCTCGGCGCCGCCGCGCGCCGCGTCATCGAGGCCCTGGACCCGGGCGCGACGCAGTCCCCTAGGGTGGAGACCCACATCTCAACACTGCGCACCGACCCCTGGGATTTCGTGGTCGGTGCCGAGGCGCCCACGCCCGCACCTGGCCTTGGAGGTACGTCCTGAAAGCCGACCCGTCCCGTCAGTGGCGCCTGCTCGACCTGCAGGCCATCGACACCCGGCTCGACCAGATCGCGCATGCCCGCCGAACGCTCCCGCAGCACGCCGAGCTGGCAGCGCTCCAGGAGAAGGTCGCGGGGCTCGACAACCTCCTCGTGCGAGCCCGCACCGAGCTGGGCGACATCCAGCGCGAGGTCGCCAAGGCCGAGGCCGACGTGCAGCTCGTGCGCGACCGTGCCGCGCGCGACCAGGCCCGCCTCGACTCCGGCACCGGGACCGCCAAGGACCTGCAGGCGCTCCAGCACGAGCTGACCTCCCTCGCGCGGCGCCAGTCCGAGCTCGAGGACGTCGAGCTCGAGGTGATGGAGCGCGCCGAGGACGCCGAGTCCGCGGTGAGCCAGCTGGCCGCCCAGCGCGAGACCCTCGGCGCCCAGCTGAGCGAGCTCGAGGCAGCCCGCGACGGTGCGCTGCGCGACCTCGACACCGAGGCGCAGAGAGTGGGCGCTCCGCGTGCCGACGTGGTCGCCGGCGTCGGCGATGACCTTGTGACCCTGTACGAGAAGATCCGCACCCAGAGCGGTGGGCTGGCCGCTGCACCGCTGCGCCAGCGCCGCTGCGGTGGCTGTCAGCTCGAGCTCAACAACGTCGACATGTCCCGCATCAAGGCCGCGCCCGCCGACGAGGTCCTGCGGTGCGAGGAGTGCCGCCGGATCCTGGTGCGCACCGCCGAGTCGGGCCTCTGAGCCGGTGGGTGGAGCAGCTCGCAGGCTGGTCATCGAGGCGGACGGTGGCTCGCGGGGCAACCCCGGTGTCGCCGGGTGGGGCGCCCTGGTCCGCGACGCCGGCACCGGCGAGGTGCTCTGGGAGGGCGCGGCGCCGCTGGGCAAGGCGTCCAACAACGTCGCCGAGTACTCCGGGCTGATCGCCGGCCTCCGCGCGGCCCGCACGATCGACCCCGCCGCGCAGGTGGAGGTCCGGATGGACTCCAAGCTCGTGGTCGAGCAGATGGCCGGGCGCTGGAAGATCAAGCACGAGGACATGCGCCGACTCGCCCTCGAGGCGCGCGACGAGGCCGCCGAGCTCTCGGCCGGTGGTGGCTCGGTGTCGTTCACGTGGATCCCGCGTGAGGACAACAAGGCCGCCGACGCGCTGTCCAACGACGGCATGGACGGTCGGCGTATCGACCGCAGGCTGGGGACGGCTGCCCTCCCGAGGGAGGCCGCAGCCACGGAGAGCGTGGACGAGGTCGTCGACGAGGTGATCGACCCCACGCCGGCCCTGCCGTCCGGCCCGTGGAGCGACGTCGAGCCGACCCGCATCGTCCTCGTCCGGCACGGGGTCACGGACTTCACCGTGCAGACCCGGCTCGACGGCCGTGGTGGCGCCGACCCGTCGCTCAACACCGTCGGCCAGGCGCAGGCCGCTGCCGCCGGTCGGGCAGTGGCTCACCTGCTGGGCGGGTCCTCGGCGCGGGTGGTGACGTCGTCGCTCGCCCGCGCCGTGCAGACCGGGGCGGCGGTGGCCGAGGCGATCGGCGCCACGCCTGACGTCGACCCCGACTTCGACGAGCAGGACTTCGGGGACTGGGACGGCGCGGCCATCCCGGACCTGGTGCGCGACCACCCGGGTGAGCTGGACCGCCTGCGCACCGACCCGGCATACGCACGCCCGGGTGGGGAGTCCCACGAGGAGCTCGCGGCCCGCGTGGTCGGCGCGTTCGAACGCGTCGTCGCCGCGGGCGGCACGACGGTCGTCGTCTGCCACCGCAAGCCGATCATGGTGGTGCTGGCGCACCTGCTGAAGATTCCGCACGAGACCGTCTGGCGGCTGGCGGCAGCCCCTGGGTCACTGACCGCCGTCGAGGTCTGGCCCGACGGCAACGCGTCGGTGGCCTTCACCAACCGCACCTGAGCCGGGCCGGGCGGCTCACCGATCGCCCACGATGTGGCGCCCTCGTCTCGACATGTGGCGGGTGCGCCTAGGCTTGCGCCATGACCTATGCCGGAGATGTGGAGCCAGCCGAGGCGTATGCCGCGCTCGCGGCCGACGAGGACGCCGTCCTCGTCGACGTGCGCACCGCCGCCGAGTGGAACTACGTGGGCGTACCCGACCTCTCGGACCTGGGCAAGCGCGTGATCTACCTTGAGTGGCAACGATTTCCCGATGGTGCGGTCAACGGGGACTTCGTCGGGCAGCTGCGCGACGCCGGGATCCCCGACAGCGCCCCGATCTACTTCCTGTGCCGCTCGGGAGTGCGCTCCGCCGCAGCTGCCCGCGCGGCGACGGCTGCTGGGCTCGGCCCGTCCTACAACGTGGCGGACGGCTTCGAGGGCCCGCACGACGAGCACGGCCACCGGACCGTCTCCGGGTGGAAGGCAGCGGGCCTGCCGTGGAGGCAGGGATGACCGACGGACCTCAGTGGCGGCCTGACACGGTCGCGGTGCGCGGGGGGCTCGCACGCAGCAACTTCGACGAGACGGCCGAGGCGCTGTTCCTCACCTCGGGGTTCGTCTACGAGAGTGCCGAGCAGGCCGAGGCGGCGTTCAAGGACGAGGTCGACCACTTCATCTACAGCCGCTACGGCAACCCCACCGTCACCATGTTCGAGGAGCGGCTGCGGCAGCTCGAGGGCGCCGAGGCCTGCTTCGCGACGGCCTCCGGGATGTCCGCGGTCTTCGTCGCCCTCGCCGCGCTGCTCGGCAAGGGCGACCGCGTGGTGTCGTCGCGCGGGCTGTTCGGCTCGTGCTTCGTGATCCTCGACGAGATCCTGCCGCGCTGGGGCGTCGAGACCGTGTTCGTCGACGGACCGGATCTCGACCAGTGGCGCGAGGCGCTCTCGGAGCCCACCCAGGCCGTGTTCTTCGAGACGCCCAGCAACCCCATGCAGGAGCTGGTCGACATGCGCGCGGTCTGCGACCTCGCGCACGCAGCCGGCGCTCAGGTCGTGGTCGACAACGTGTTCGGGACGCCCGTGTTCTCCAAGCCGCTCGAGCACGGCGCCGACATCGTCGTCTACTCCGCGACCAAGCACATCGACGGGCAGGGTCGCACGCTCGGCGGTGCCGTGCTGGGCACGACCGACTTCGTCAACGGCCCGGTGAAGAACCTCATGCGGCACACCGGGCCCTCGATGTCCCCGTTCAACGCGTGGGTCCTGGTCAAGGGCCTCGAGACGCTCAGCCTGCGGGTGGAGCGCCAGGCGGCCAACGCGCTCGAGGTCGCGAGGGCGCTGGAGGCGCACCCGAAGGTCACGAAGGTCCTCTATCCCTGGCTCGAGTCGCACCCCCAGCACGAGCTGGCCCGGCGCCAGATGCTGGGCGGCGGGACCGTCGTGACGTTCGAGATCGACGGTGGCAAGGCCGAGGCCTTCGCGCTCATGAACGCCCTGCAGGTCGTCGACATCAGCAACAACCTCGGTGACGCCAAGTCGATGGTCACTCACCCGGCGACGACGACCCACCGCAGGCTGACGCCCGAGGCCCGCGCGGCGGTCGGCATCACCGACGGCACCGTCCGCATCTCGGTGGGCCTCGAGGATCCCCAGGACATCATCGACGACCTGGGCCGCGGGCTCGACGGGGTCGGCTGACGGCTGCCAGCCGGCGGACCGGCCGGCGGACGGCTGCCAGACGGCGGCCCGGCGGACGGCGGCGGCGAGCACCCCCCTGGGGGTGGCGATCAGCCGACGGCGACCAGGGCTGTCAGGGCGAGGCCGGTGGACACGGCGGCGCAGAGCAAGCCCTGGACGGCGAGTGACCAGACCGAGATCCGCAGGCCGCGGGCGCGGCAGCGCCGCGCCCACAACAGCGTCGCGAGCGAGGCCCACGGCGTCACCAGCGGCGCCACGTTGACGCCGACCAGCAGCGCCATGAGGCGTGGTGCGGTGTCGGAGGCGACGGACTCGAGGGCGATGTAGGCGGGCAGGTTGTTGACCGTGTTGGCCGCGAGGGCGCCACTGCCGGCCACCCGGGCGAGGTCGCCGGCCCCGGTGCCGGTGCCGGCCAGGCTGGCCAGGACGGGTTGCAGGCCGTGGCTCAGCGCGAAGTCGATGGCCACGAAGAGGGCAGCCACCGCGAGGGCCATCTGCCAGGGCACCTCGATGGCGCGCAGCCGTGACCGGTCGCGGACGGCGAGGGCTGTCACCAGGACGACGGCCGCACCGGTCGCGACCCAGGCGGGGGAGAGGCCCAGCGCGAACAGCGGTCCGACGGCAAGGCTCACCGCACCTGAGATCGCGAGCAGCACCCGGTCGTGCGGGTCGGGAGGCGCGTCGAGCAGGAAGCGCCCGCGGATCTCGCGGCGGTGCAGCACCCACAGGACGGCGATCGTGCCGACGACCGCGCCGAACGCCGGCAGCGCGGCGAGTCGCAGGTATCCGCCATGACCCAGCCCGAGGCGCTCGAAATGATGCAGGGCAAGGAGATTCGTCAGGTTCGACACCGGCAGCAGCAGGCTGGCGGTGTTGGCCAGCCACAGGGTGGCCAGCGCAAAGGGAACCGGCGAGATCTCGAGCTGGGCGGCGACCGCCAGGCCGACCGGTGTGAGCAGGACGGCCGTCGTGTCGAGGCTGAGGAAGACAGTGCAGACCACCGCGAGGGTGACGAACAGCAGCCACACGACGGGCGTGCGGTGCCGGGCAGCCCGTGCGGTCCAGTGCCCGGCGACGTCGAACACCCCTGCGGTGTCGGCGATCTCGGCCACGACCGTGATCGCGACGAAGAACACCAGGACGGGCAGGACCCGGGCGGCGAGGTCTGTGAGCTCGGTGCTGGTCACGAGGTGGTGGCCGGGTTCACGCGGTCACCGTGCTGTCGCGTCGAGGACCCACGGGCGACCGGCCCGCGCCGGCTCGGTCAGGGCGACGTCGAAGGCGCCGGACAGCACGTCGACGAGCTGGGGCACGCGGCGCACGTCGCGCCCGGCGGTGCACAGGTGTCGGGCGACGAGTCCGCGGGTGTGCTTGGCCATGTGGGTCGCCCCCGGCACCCGCACCTGCACCCACCGCTCGGCGAGGTCGCCCTCGGGCGTCCACGCCGCGGCATACGTGCTGGAACGGCAGTCCACGACCACCCCACGGCCCGCGGCGACCGGCAGGACCTTGCCCAGACCGGGCTTCCAGGCGCTGGCGAGCGGGCCGACACCTGGCAGGTTGACGGCCATCGACAGGCGGTAGGGCGCGATGTTATCGGTGGGACGCACGGCGCCGTAGAGCGCGGAGACGACGACCAGCCACCGGTTCGCCCGGCGCTTGGCCGCGCCGTCCAGGGTCGCGTGGTCGAGGGCGTCGTAGAGAACGCCGGAGTAGACCCGCGAGGCCGGCGCGGCAGGCGCGGTGTGGAGCACGAGGTTGCGCGCGATCTCGGTCGTGAGGTTCGGGCTGACGCCGAGCGTGGCGGCGGCGTCGGGGTGGGCGCTGACCGAGGCCAGCGCCTCGGCGACGGCCTGGCGGGTGCCGTTGAGCTCGGCGAACGACAGCCGTTCGTGGACCACTGCACCGCCTCGGGTGCGCCCCGTCTTGGACTCCGAGGGCGGCAACAGGATCAGCACGGGGACAGCCTAGGTGGCGCAATCCGGCGCGGGATCCGAGGGCCCGCGTCGTCGTTGGCCCGTCCCACGGCACGGGGCGTGAGCGGCTGGTTAGGTTGGGGCCATGCCCAAGCGCCAGATCCAGGTCCAGCAACCCAGCAGCGACACGGCCGTCCAGCAGTCCGCCGAGCTGACCGCGAGGTTCGAGGCGATCCGCGCCGAGCTCGCGGTCCCGGAGTCCTTCCCGCCCGAGGTCGAGAGCGAGGCCTCGGCCGCTGCGCAGGCACCCCAGGTGCCCGAGCGTGACGAGACCGCTGTGCGCTTCCTGACCATCGACCCACCCGGGTCCATGGACCTCGACCAGGCGGTCCACCTCGAGCGGGCCGGTGAGGGCTACCGGGTCCGCTACGCGATCGCTGACGTGCCCGCCTTCGTCAAGCCCGGTGGCGCCGTCGACGCCGAGACCCGCAAGCGGGGGCAGACGATCTATGCCCCCGACAAGCGCACCCCCCTCCACCCCCCGGTGATCAGCGAGGACGCCGCCAGCCTGCTGGCGGGGGAGACGCGGCCGGCCTTCGTCTGGGACATGACGCTCTCGCGCGACGGCGAGGGCACGCAGGCCACGGTCTACCGCGCGCTGGTCAGGAGCACCGACCGGCTCGACTATGCGGGGGTCCAGAAGGCCATCGACGACGGGTCCGCCGACGAGCGGCTGCTGCTGCTCAAGGAGGTCGGGCTGAAGCGGCTCGAGCTCGAGCGCCGCCGCGGTGGTGCGAGCCTGCCGATGCCCGAGCAGGAGGTCACCGAGGACGACCAGGGTCACTACCGCCTGCACTTCCGCCCGCCGCTGGAGGTCGAGGACTGGAACGCCCAGATCTCCCTCATGACCGGGATGGCCGCGGCCGAGATGATGATCGAGGCCAAGGTCGGGATCCTGCGGACCATGCCAGCACCGGACCAAAACGCCGTCGGCCGCTTCCGCCACGCGAGCCGGGCCCTGGGCGTCGAGTGGCACCAGGGCACGCCCTACGGCGAGTTCCTGCGCACCCTCGACCGCACCGAACCCAAGCACCTTGCCCTCATCCACGAGGCGACGTCACTGTTCCGTGGGGCCGGCTACACGCCCGTCGACGGCACGGTTCCCGAGCAGTCGGAGCACGCCGCCGTTGCCGCTCCCTATGCGCACGTGACGGCGCCGCTGCGCCGCTTGGTCGACCGCTTCGGCCTGGCGATCTGCGAGGCGCTGAGCAGCGGCACGGAGGTGCCTGCCTGGGCGCGGGAGGCGCTGCCGTCCCTGCCCGAGGTCATGGCGGCCACCGACAAGCTGGCCGCAGCCGTCGAGCGCGCGTGCGCCGACGCCGTCGAGGCCGCCGCGCTGTCGGACCGGGTGGGGGAGGTCTTCGACGCGATGGTGGTCGACGAGCGCGAGAAGGGCTCGGTGCAGCTGCAGGTGCAGGACCCCGCCGTCCTCGCCAACGCCAAGGGACCGGCCGAGCTCGGCAGCTGGGTCAAGGCCAAGCTCGTCGAGGCCACCGTCGCGACCGGCGTGGTGCGGTTCGAGATCGTCCGCTAGGCAGGTTCGTGTGCCGGGGCGGTGGTGACGTATGCCGCGTGGCCGGCCACGCGGCATACCTGCCCTATCCTTGGCGACGGATGAGTCGGTCAGGCGGTCGCGTCGGTGGGAAACCACCGCCGAGGAACGTCCGGGCTCCACAGGGCAAGGTGGTGGCTAACGGCCACCCGGGGTGACCCGCGGGACAGTGCCACAGAGAACAGACCGCCACGGTGGACCACCCGGCTCCGGCCGGACAGGCACCGCGGTAAGGGTGAAACGGTGGTGTAAGAGACCACCAGCGGTGTGGGTGACCACACCGGCTAGGTAAACCCCACCTGGAGCAAGCTCAGACAGTGCGCGTTCGAGGGCGGCCCGCCCGAGTGCACGGGTAGGGCGCTGGAGGCAGTCGGCAACGGCTGTCCTAGATGGATGACCGTCTCCCGCTGGCTGGTAACGGCCAGCGGTGACAGAACCCGGCGTATCGACCGACTCATCCACCCCAGCCGAACCCCATCCAACGCTGCCCTGGTGAAGGCCGGTGCGGCGGATCTCCGCCAATTGCAGATTGTCGCTTGAATATTGTAGACAATCTGCGTTCGAGGCCCCTACGGTGATGCCACCACGCGGTGAGCAACGGTGCTCGCCGCCCTCGGACTCAATGGAGGACCGCAATGCGGCGAAACTTCGGAGCGCACGGACTGACCGCATCTCTGGCGGTCGTCGCGGCACTCGGCCTGGCAGGTTGTTCTGAGGGCACGAGCCCGACGGCGTCCGCCGCGAACGGCTCGGGCGCCGCGGTCGACACGTCGGCCGCCAAGGCAGAGATCGACAAGGCCAAGGCCCTCCCGTCGTTCACGGCACCCGGCCCGACCTTCGACGCGTCGAAGGCCAAGGGCAAGACGATCGTCAACGTCAGCCTGAACAGCACCGTCCCGTTCAACCAGATCGTCGACGCGGCGATGGGCGAGGCGGGCAAGGAAGCCGGCGTCAAGGTCGTCCAGTTCACCAACCAGGGCCAGGTCTCGCAGTGGATCCAAGGCGTCCAGAGCGGCATCGCGCAGAAGGCGGACGCCATCGTGCTCGAGGGCTCGCCGGACCCGAAGCTGCTCGGACCGCAGCTCGCAGCCGCCAAGGCCGCCGGCATCCCCGTCATCAGCACGCACCTCTACGACGAGTCGTACGTCGAGAACGCCAAGAAGGACCAGCCGAACGTCGCGGCCTTCGTCGACGCCCACCACTACCGGGCCGGCACGCTCATGGCCGACTACGCAATCGTCAACTCCGGCGGCCACGTCAACGCCTACTTCGTGACCTCGAACGAGGTCCAGCCCGCAGCCGGTATCGCCAAGGCGTTCAAGGACGAGCTGGCGGCCAAGTGCCCCTCCACCTGCAAGGCGCAGGTCGTGAACATCCCGATCTCGGACTGGGCCACCAAGGTGCCCACGCAGGTGCAGACGGCGCTGCTGAAGGACCCGTCCATCAACTACGCGGTCCCTGTCTTCGACGGCATGACGCCCTTCCTCACCACCGGCATCACCCAGGCCGGCAAGACCGGCAACGTGAAGATCGTCGCCTACAACGGCACGGCCTCGGTCATGAAGATGATCCAGGACAAGAACCTCGTCGTCGCCGAGGTGGGCGAGCCGCTTGAGTGGCTCGGCTGGGCGAACATGGACCAGGTCCTGCGCGTGCTGTCCGGCGTCGAGCCGCTCGCGAGCGAGAAGACCCCGCTGCGCGTGTTCGACGCCAGCAACGTGGACGAGGCCGGCAAGCCCGTCAACCAGAAGGACGGGTATGGCGACCCGAACCAGTTCAAGGACGGGTACCGCACCCTGTGGGGACTCAAGTAGATGCCTGACGTCCTCACAATCGAAGGTCTGGCGAAGACGTTCGGTGGCGTGAAGGCCCTGCAGGGCGTGGACCTCACGGTGCGAGCCGGCGAGATCCACGGCCTGCTCGGCCAGAACGGGTCGGGCAAGTCCACCCTCATCAAGGTGCTGGCCGGATTCCACCAGCCGGACCCCGGTGGTCGCCTGCGCATCAACGGCACGGAGGTATCCCTGCCGCTCGCGCCCGGCGAGTACAAGGCGCTGGGCATGCGGTTCGTGCACCAGGACCTCGGGCTCATCCCGTCCCTGACCGTCCTGGAGAACCTCTTCCTGGACGAGCTCGCCACCGAGGGATCGGTGTCGATCCCCTGGAAGCAGTGGCGCGGCAAGGCCCGCGAGCTCTTCGACCGGTATGGCGTGAGCCTCGGGACGTCGAAGCTCGTCAGCGACCTGCGTCCGGTGGAGCGAGCGTTGCTCGCGATCGTCCGGGCGGTGGCGAACGCGCCGAGCAACGGCCTGCTCGTCCTCGACGAGCCGACGGTGTTCCTGCCGCAGGACGACACCCAGATGCTCTTCGACGTGACGCGCAACGTCGCGGCCACGGGCACCGGCGTCCTCTTCGTGTCGCATGACCTCGAGGAGGTCAAGCAGCTCACCGACCGCTTCACGGTGTTCCGTGACGGGCGAGTGGTGGGTGGCGGCGCCACGGCGGACCACACCCGCGAGGAGATCGTGCGCCTCATCGTCGGCCACGACCTCGAGGCAGTCAGTCACCGCAGCGCGGCCCAGCTCGCCGCCTCCGAGGTGGCGGCGACGGTCACGGGTGCTCGCGGAGGACTCGTCGTCGACGCGTCCCTCGTGGTCCACCGCGGCGAGGTCCTGGGCGTGACCGGTCTGTCCGGCTCGGGCTTCGAGGACCTGCCCTACCTGATGTTCGGTGCCGAGCGTGCCGACTCAGGTCGGATCGAGATCGGTTCTGCAGCAACGGAACTGCGCCGCCAGAACCCCACCAGGGCGTTCAACCAGGGGCTGGCCCTCGTGCCGGCGGACCGACCGCGCGACGGGGCGATCCTGACCCTGTCAGTGCTCGACAACGTCAGCATGCAGACCCTGCGCACCTACCAGCAGGGGCCGTTCCTGCGGCGCAAGAAGATGCGCGAGGAGGCTCGGAAGGTCCTGTCGTCGTTCGACGTGCGACCGAACGACCCGACCCTGCCGTGCTCGAGCCTGTCCGGTGGCAACCAGCAGAAGGTCCTGATGGCCAAGTGGCTCCAGACCCGGCCCACCGTCCTCATGGTCCATGAACCCACGCAGGGTGTCGACGTCGGCGCCCGCGAAGAGATTTTCTCAGTGTTGCGGTCAGCGACCGCAGAAGGGATGGGCGTGCTATGCGCCAGCAGCGATCACGAACAGTTGGCGTTGATCTGCGATCGGGTCCTGATCTTCCGACAGGGCCGGATCGTGGCGGAGCTGACGGGGGACCAGATCAGCAAGGAGCGGATCTCGGAGCTCTCGTACGCGGTGCAGGAGACGGTGCCGTCGGCCCTGGAGCCGACCCAGGCGCCGGTGACGGAGGTGGCGTCGTGAGTGCCGCCACGGCCAGGGGCGACGCCACGAGCAAGGGCGAGGCCACGAGCAAGGGCGTGAGCCGCCTCGACATGGTGCAGCGCGTCGCGCTGCCGGTCGCCTGGCTGCTGCTCATCGTCGGCTTCGGCATCGCCAACCCCGGCGTCTTCCTGACCGCGGCGACGTTCCAGACCATGCTCGGCTCGCAGGCCGTGCTCCTCGTCCTGACGCTCGCGCTCATCGTGCCGCTGACGGCCGGTGACTACGACCTGTCCGTGGCCGGTGTGCTGACGCTGTCGGCGATGATGGTCGCGATCCTCAACGTCCAGCACGGCTGGCCGATCTGGGCCGCCATCGTCGCGGCCCTGGTGATGGGGCTCGTGGTCGGCCTGGTCAACGGCCTCATCATGGTCTTCTTCGGCATCGAGTCGCTCATCGTGACCCTTGGCATGGGCACGCTCCTCACGGGAATCACCTTGTGGGCCAGCGACTCCGCCACGATCTCGGGCATCTCGCAGACGCTCGTGGACTACGTGATCGTCAAGCGGTTCGCCGGGATCTCGCTGGCCTTCTTCTACGCGATCGCCCTCTGCGCCCTGCTGTGGTGGGTCCTCGAGTACACCTCCGTCGGTCGCCGCCTGCTCTTCGTCGGCCGCGGCCGCAGCGTCTCGAAGCTCAGCGGTGTGCGAGTGGGCCGCGTGCGGGTCGGTGCCCTCATGGGTTCGGCCGCCCTGGCTGCCCTGGCCGGTGTGCTTTACGCCGGGACCTCCGGTGGCGCCGACCCCAGCTCGGGTTCGACCTTGCTGCTCCCGGCCTTCGCCGCCGCCTTCCTCGGCGCGACCAGCATCATGCCGGGACGGTTCAACCCGTGGGGCACCGCGATCGCGGTGTACTTCCTCGTCACTGGCATCACCGGGCTCCAGCTCATGGGCGTCCAGTCCTACGTGCAGCAGCTCTTCTACGGTGGCGCCCTTCTCGTCGCAGTTGCGCTGTCGCAGCTGGCCCGTGGCCGCGTGCCGCTGGACAACGGGTGATGACCACGATGACGGAGCACACCCCGCTGCGGACCGTCCTCGCAGGAGAGGCGTCCGACGAGTGTGTCGAGGGAATGATCGGGCTCGAGCTCGCACAGGTGGGGGCGGGCCGCACGACTGCGGTGGTCACCCTCAGCCGTCCGGCCCAGCACAACGCGCTCAGCCTGGCGGGCTGGCTCCGGATCGGCGAGGTCTTCGAGAGCCTGCTGGACGACACGTCCCTTCGGGCCGTGGTCGTCCGCGGTGCGGGAGGCCGGGCGTTCAGCGCCGGAGCCGACATCAGCGAGTTCCCCGCGAAGCGGCTCACCGCGGACGACGCCGACACCTACAACGCTGCCATCGCCCGGGCGTTGCAGGCCGTCCAGGCGCTGCCGGTGCCGGTCATCGCGATGGTCGACGGCCTCGCGGTCGGCGGCGGCTGCGAGCTCGCGGCAGCTTGTGACATCCGGATCGCGTCCTCCCGTTCGCGGTTCGGCATCCCGATCGGACGCCTCGGTGTGACGCTGGGCCTCACCGAGACGCGGGCCGTTGCCGGTGCCCTCGGCCGGGCCAACCTGATGTACCTCGTGGCCAGCGGCAAGCTGATCGACGCCACCCAGGCCGCCTCGATGGGGTTCGTGCAGGCGGTCGTCGAGCCCGAGTTCCTGCAGGACGAGGTGAACGCCCTGGTGGCGAACATCGCGGCCAGCTCCGAGGTCACCATCCGTTCCACCAAGGTGACGGCAGCCCTGGGTCTCGACCCGGCCGTCACCGACGACCACCCCACGCTCCGCGCCTTCCACGAGCAGGCCTACGGCGGAGCAGACCTGAAGGAGGGCGTCGCGGCATTCCTCGCGGGCCGCGCTCCCGAGTTCACCACCGAGAGGACCTCTGGTCATGGCAGCGCTTGACGGACTGAAGGTCGTCGACCTCACCCGCTATCTCTCGGGCCCCACGCTCACGATGTTGCTCGCCGACCTGGGAGCCGACGTGGTCAAGGTCGAGACGCTGCCCACGGGGGACCCGGCCCGGCAGTCGGGGCCGTTCCACGACGAGGAGAGCGTCTACTACCTGGCGTCCAACCGGAACAAGCGGTCGCTCGCCGTCGACCTGCGCCAGCCTGAGGGCCTCGAGCTGCTCCTGCGGCTCATCGACGACGCCGACATCTTCGTCCAGAACTACCGCCCCGGCACCGCCGAGGCCATGGGCCTGGGAGCCGAGACCCTCCGGGCCCGCAACCCCAAGCTCATCTACGTCAACATCAGCGGGTTCGGCACCCGGCCGCCCGGCGACGCCCTGCCCGGGTTCGACCAGACGGCCCAGGCCATGTCCGGGCTGATGAGCGTCACCGGCACGCAGGAGACGGGCGCGCTGCGCGTCGGCATCGCCGTCAGCGACTCGTCGACCGGCGTCTTCGCCGCCGTGGGGGTGCTGGCCGCCCTGCACGAGCGCAACCGCTCGGGTCACGGCGCCGTGGTGGAGGCCTCCCTCATGGAGTCCACGCTCACTCTCATGTCGTACCAGGCGCAGAAGTACCTCAGCCTCGGGATCGTCCCCGGGCGCGACGGCAACGACCACCCGATCATGTTCCCGCAGGGCACGTTCAAGACCGGCGACGGCTCGATCACCCTGGCCTCGGGCAACGAGAAGATGTGGCGCCGGCTCTGCTCGGCGCTCGGCGTCGACGAGCTCGCCGAGGACCCGCGGTACGTCGACAACGCGGCCCGGATGGTCAACCGCGGCGAGCTGCGGCACACCATCGAGGAGGTGCTCGCCGCGAAGTCCGCGGAGGAGTGGATCCCGGAGATCAACGCGGCCGGTGTCCCGTGCGGTCCGGTGCTCGACCTCGAGCAGGCGCTGAACCACCCGATCACCGAGGCGCTCGACATGGTCGAGACCGTCGAGCACCGCGAGCTCGGCCCGATGAAGGTGCTCGGTCAGGCGGTCAAGGTCGAGGGCAGCGAGAAGGGCTGGCTGCGTCGCGCCGCCCCGATGCTGGGCGAGCACTCGATCGAGGTGGCCCGTGAGTCCGGCATCGGTGAGGACGTCATCCAGAGGCTCCTGAAGGCCCGGGTGATCGCCGACCTGCAGCACGTCCACCCCGACCCGGACTCGACGATCGATGCTGCACAATGAGCCGCACCGGGGACACAGGGAGGACACGATGATGGCTGCTGAGGCATTCCGCACGGAGCAGGGCAAGGTCGAGATCCCGTCGATGGTCGAGGCCGTCGTCCAGCGCCTGCGGGCCCTGATCGTGTCGGGTGACGTGCGGCCGGGCGACCGTCTGGTCGAGGAGCGCCTCACCGAGATGTTCGGCGTGAGCCGGCCGCCGCTGCGTGAGGCGCTGCGGATCCTGCAGCGTGACGGGTTGGTGCAGAGCCTGCCCCGGCGCGGCTACATCGTCACCCCGATCACGGCCGAGGACGTGCGCGAGATCTACTCGCTCCGCTTCGCCCTCGAGCGGCTCGCCATCGAGCTCGGGGTCCCCGTCCAGGACCCGGCCCGCCTCGAGCCGATCCGTGCTGCGCTCGCCGACATGAAGGCCGCAGCGGACAGCGGCGACGACAACGCGGTCCTCGCCGCAAACAGCAGGTTCCACATGGGGCTGGTCTCGCTGGCCGGCCACGGGCGCCTCATCGCGGCATACGAAGGGCTCCGGCTGCAGCTGGAGCTGTGCATGGCCTACAACCTCAAGTTCCGTGAGCGCCTCTACGGCGACCGGGGCGACGTGCACCCGCGCCACGCGCGGCTGCTGGAGAGCATCGAGCGTGGCGACAAGGAAGCGGTCCTGCACGAGATCGCCAACCACGGCAACCGGTCGATCCTCGACAACCTCGACGAGCTGATCGGGCCGGCCACGTGAGTCCTGCTCCCTCGATCGTGAGCTCGGCGGACGAGATCCGCGCGGGGTCGGCCGACACGAGCCACCTGGTGCGTGCTGCGGTGGAGCGGATCGCCCAGGAGAACCCCCGCCTCAACGCCGTCGTCGCCGACCGTGGGGAGGCCGCCGTCGAAGAGGCACGCAAGCTGCCCTCGACCGCGCGCTCCGGTGGCGCCCTCGTCGGAATCCCCTTCACTGCCAAGGACATGCTCGCCACCCTCGACCTGCCCACGACCTGCGGGTCGCGGGCGCTCGAGGGCAACCTGACCGGTGAGGACGCGACCGCGGTCGCACGGATGCGGGCCGCCGGCGCCGTGCTGGTGGGCAAGACCAACTGTCCTGAGTTCGCCCTCGGCGTCGACACGGACAACGAGCTGTTCGGTCCCACGCGGAACCCGTTGGGGCCGTGGACCGCTGGCGGGTCGAGCGGTGGCGAGGCGGCTGCCGTGGCCTCCGGCATGTCCCTGGTTGGGCTGGGCAGCGACTACGGCGGCTCGCTGCGTTGGCCGGCCCAGTGCACCGGGCTGATCGGCCTGCGCCCCACGGTGGGCAGGGTCTCGCGTCACGGTGAGCAGCCCGCGACCCCCGTCGAGTCCACGCGCTCCTTCCAGGACACGGTGCAGGTCGTCGGCCCCATCGGACGAACCGTCCAGGACGTGTTCACCGTCCTGCAGGTGATCTCCGGCCCTGATGGCCGCGATCCGCTCGTCGCCGACGAGCCGCTCCACGACTACCGCGACCTGCGTGTCGAGAACCTCGAGCTGGCGTGGGCCCCGACCGTGGGCGACGTCGAAGTCGACGCCGAGGTCGCGGAGGCGGTGGCCTTGGCCGCCGACACCCTCGCCCGCTCGGGCGTCCGGGTGGCCAGGGGAGTGCCCACCGAGATCGACCGCGGCCTCGCCGTCTACGACCGTCTGCGGTCGGCCGAGCCGATGCGCGCGGTGCAGCAGCTCTTCGACGCCGACCCCGACCTGATCGGCAAGCCCATCAAGGGAATGCTCGACGCGCGGGTCTCCCTCACCGACGCCGAGCTCGCCGAGCTGTGGGACGAGCGCGACGCCCTCATCTCCGGACTGGGCGAGTGGCTCAGCGGTGAGCGCGCCCTGCTGCTCCCGGTCAGCACTGAGGCGCCGCACGACCTGACGGGTCGGGTCGCCGACTTCCACCTCCTCGCGCCCAGCCGAGCCATCAGCCTCTTCGGGGTACCTGCGGTCTCGGTGCCGGTCGCCACGTCACGCCTCGGATCGCCGATCTCCGTCCAGGTCGTGGCGCCCGCGTTCCGCGAGGACATCGCGCTGGCGGTCTGCGCCCGCCTCGCGGAGCTGCTTCCCCGTGCGGCGGGTTCCGCCCCCGACTCCGGGCGCGACTCCGGGGAGGTGCTAGGTGCGCGTTGACGTCCACGTCTGCCAGATGCGAACCCCCGGTGACGTCTCGGAGCTCGCGCGTCTCTTCGACGAGGGCACGGTGTCGCCCGAGCACGTGATCGCGCTGGTCGGGAAGTCGGAGGGCACCGGTCTCGGCAAGGACACCGGCCGCGAGGCCGCCGACCGGGCCATCAAGGAGCTCCTGGCCGCACGGCTCGGCACCACCGCCGACGACGTCGCGGACCAGCTCTGCATCGTGCTGTCGGGCGGCAGCCCCGGCGTGATCACCCCCCACATCGCCGTCTTCGCCCGCACGGACGACCCCGCGGAGCCTGCCGTCGGGCAGCCACGACTGGTGGCGGGTCTGGCCCACTCCGCCGACATCCTGCCCGAGGAGATCGGCCGGATGGGTCAGATCACCAAGGTGCGCGCCGCCGTCGAGCAGGCGCTGGCCGACGCCGGGGTGCAGGACCCTGCCGACGTCCACGCCGTCCTCGTCAAGGCCCCGTCGCTGAGCCCCGAGAGCATCGCGGATGCCAGGCAGCGTGGCCACGACACCGTGACCCACGACGTCTCGATCGGCCCCGAGGGCGCCATCTGCTACTCCAACGACGCCTCCGCGCTGGGCGTTGCCCTGGCCTTGGGCGAGGCCCATGACGAGGACGTCCACGACGACATGGTCCGTCGCGACTACTCGGTCTTCTCCGACGTCGCCCTCACGTCGTCCGGTGGTGAGAAGACGCACGCCGAGGTGCTCCTGCTCGGCAACTCGACCACGTCGTCGAGCAGCCTGCGGATCGGGCACCGGTCGATGCTCAGCATCATCGACGGCTCTGCCGTGGCGGGTGCGCTGGAGTCGGCCGGTGTCGAGGTCGAGGACGGTGACACCCGCAAGGCATCCGAGAGCCTCGTGTACGCCCTGGCCAAGATGATCATGCCCGGCACCAGCGAGCTGAACGGGCGCCGCATCACCTTGCTCGAGGACCAGGTGGGCTACCACGTCGCCAAGGCGATGGGCGGTTTCCTGCTGGCGTCGACGACTGGCCGCACGGAGGTCTTCGTCAGCGGGGGAGAGCAGAACTCCCACCAAGGCCCGCCCGACGGCAACCCGCTGGCCGTCATCGTCAGGCCGACGTCGTGAAGGTCGCACTCTTCGTGACCTGTCTGGCCGACGGGCTGTTCCCCGAGGTGGGCCGCGCGACCGTCACGGTCCTCGAGCGCCTCGGTCACGAGGTCGTCTTCCCGAAGGCGCAGACCTGCTGCGGCCAGATGCACACCAACACGGGCTATGGCCGCAAGGCAGTGCCACTGGTCCGTCACCACGTCGAGACGTTCGAGCCGTATGACGCGATCGTCGCGCCGTCGGGGTCGTGCGTGGGCGCGGTGCGCCACCAGCACGCCATGCTGGCGCGCAAGGCTGGTGACGAGGCCCTGGCCGTCCGCGCGGAACGCGTTGCGAGCCACACCTACGAGCTCACCGAGTTCCTCGTCGACGTCCTCGGGGTGGAGGACGTCGGGGCGCACTACCCGCACCGCGTCACCTACCACCCGACGTGCCACTCGCTGCGGATGCTGCGGGTGGACGACAAGCCGTTGCGGCTCTTGCGTGCGGTCAAGGGTCTCGACCTGGTCGAGCTCCCGGACGCCGACCAGTGCTGCGGCTTCGGCGGCACCTTCGCCGTCAAGAACGCCGACACGTCCACCGCGATGCTCGCCGACAAGATGAAGAACGTCATGGCGACCAGGGCCGAGAGCGTGACGGCCGGTGACTCGTCCTGCCTGATGCACATCGGTGGTGGCCTGTCGCGACTGCGGGTCGGCACCCGCACGATCCACCTCGCCGAGATCCTGGCATCGACGGAGACCTCGGCGTCGAGCCAGCCCCCGGCGGTGGCGCGGTGAGCACCTTCCTCGGCATGCCCGCCATACACGCCCCTCGCGGGGTGGGCGGTCTGCGTGGTGACGAGTCCTTTCCCAAGGCGGCCAAGGCCGCCCTCGGCGACACCCAGCTGCGAGCCAACATCGGACGGGCGACGCGCACCATCCGTGAGAAGCGCGCCGCCGTGGTCGACGAGGTGCCCGACTGGGAGGAGCTGCGACTCGCGGGCGAGCAGATCAAGGCAGCCACCATGGCCAACCTCGACGAGCACCTGCGCACCCTCGAGGAGGCGGTGACCGCCCGTGGCGGAGTTGTCCACTGGGCCCGGGATGCCAACGAGGCCAACGCGATCATCTCCGAGCTCATCCTGGCGACGGGGGAGCGCGAGGTGGTCAAGGTCAAGTCCATGGTCACCCAGGAGATCGGCCTCAACGAGGCCCTCGAGGCACAGGGCATCACCGCCACCGAGACCGACCTCGCCGAGCTGATCGTCCAGCTCGGCCACGACAAGCCGTCGCACATCCTCGTACCCGCCATCCACCGCAACCGTGCCGAGGTGCGCGAGATCTTCCTGCGGGAGATGCCCGGCGCACCGGCCGACCTGACCGACGACCCGCGGCAGCTGGCCATGGCTGCGCGGACCCACCTGAGGCAGAAGTTCCTCACGGCCAAGGTCGCCGTCAGTGGCGCCAACTTCGCGGTCGCCGACTCCGGCACCCTGCTGGTCGTCGAGTCCGAGGGGAACGGCCGGATGTGCCTGACCCTGCCCGAGACGCTGATCACGGTCATGGGGATCGAGAAGGTCGTCCCGACGTGGCAGGACCTCGAGGTCTTCCTCCAGCTGCTCCCACGGTCGTCCACGGGAGAACGGATGAACCCGTACACCTCGGCGTGGACCGGCGTCACTCCCGGCGACGGGCCGCAAGCGTTCCACCTCGTGCTGCTCGACAACGGACGGACCGCGACGCTCGGGGACCACGTGGGCCGAGAAGTGTTGCACTGCATCAAGTGCAGCGCGTGCATGAACGTCTGCCCCGTCTACGAGCGCACGGGCGGGCACGCCTACGGGTCGGTCTATCCCGGCCCGATCGGTGCCGTCCTCACCCCTCAGCTCACGGGCATCGAGGACAACTCCTCGCTGCCGTTCGCGTCGTCCCTGTGTGGTGCCTGCTTCGACGCCTGCCCGGTCCGGATCGACATCCCGTCCCTGCTCGTCCACCTGCGCGAGCGCCACACGGAGGAGCAGGCTAAGGAGCATCGCCTGCCGACGCCCGAGGCCGCAGCACTGTCGTTCGTGGCTTGGGTGATGCAGAGCCCGCGTCGCTTCCGCATGGCCGAGACCGCATCGCGTATGGCGCGTCCGTTCGCTCGCGGTGGACGCTTCAGGTCTCTGCCGTTCCCGCTCTTGGCCTGGACCACCAGCAGGGACGCGCCCGCGCCCCCGCCGGAGACCTTCCGCGAGTGGTGGGAAAGGACCAGGGAGCAGTGATGGGCGCTCGCGAAGACATCCTCCAGCGCATCACGGAGGCCAACGCCGGCATCGAGGCGCGTCCCGTGCAGCGGGACTACCGACGGGGGCCTGTGTCGGCTGCTGCCGGTGAGCCGTCGGCGCTTTTCGCGCTCCTGGAGGAACGACTGGTCGACTACCGCGCCACTGTCGTGCGGTGCCGACCGGATGGCGTGGCCGCTGCGGTGCAAGGGCTTCTGGCCACGGCCTCGCCCGTGCTGCGCGCGCCCGGAGTGCCGCAGGAGTGGTGTCCGGCTGCCGAGCCCGACCACGAGGGCCTCGGGGCTCAGGACCTCGACGCGTATGCCGCGGTGCTGACAGCGTCCACGGTGGCGTGTGCCGAGACGGGCACCATCGCCCTCGACGCCTCACCCGACCAAGGACGGCGTTCGATCACGCTGATCCCGGACCTGCACGTCTGCATCGTGCGGGCGGACCAAGTCGTCGCCTCGGTGCCCGAGATGCTGTCGCGACTGGCAGCGGAGCGGCCGATCACGTTCATCAGCGGGCCCTCGGCCACGAGCGACATCGAGCTCGACCGGGTCGAGGGCGTGCACGGGCCGCGCACGTTGTGCGTCGTGCTCGTCGAACCCGACCACCAGCCCTGACGACGGAGCGCCGCATGTTGATCTCCCTCCCGGACCGAACGCCAGCGATCCACGAGACCGCATGGATCGCCCCCAACGCCACCGTGATCGGCTCGGCCGTCATGGAGCAGGACAGCAGCCTGTGGTTCTCGGCCGTGATCCGCGCCGACGGTGACACGATCACCATCGGCCGTGGCAGCAACGTGCAGGACGGCTGTGTCCTGCACGCCGACCGAGGGGTTCCGCTGCGGCTCGGCGCTGGAGTCACGGTCGGCCACAACGCCGTGTTGCACGGCTGCACGGTCGACGACGACGTGCTGATCGGCATGGGCGCGATCGTCCTCAACGGTGCGAGCATCGGCTCGGGATCGATCATCGGCGCCGGGGCGATGATCCCCGAGGGGTCGCAGATCCCGCCGAACTCCATGGTGCTGGGCCTGCCCGGCAAGGTCCGCCGGGAGACGACGGACGCGGAGCGTGAAGGCATCCGAGCGAACGCCCGCTTCTACGTCGACCGCGTGGCCGAGTACCGGCCTGCCGCTTCCTAGCCCGTCACCCGAAGGTCAGGTGTCGAGCGCTCCGGCGCCTGAACGCGCGAGGTCGTCGCTGCGTCGGGACACCCGGTGCCGTCCCTGCTCTGATCTCGGCGTGGTCGTGGGCGTGGGCGAGGTCCGTGCCGACGTGAGCGGTGACGGGAGGAGCGCGCCGACGGTGAGTCCCGCGAGACCGGCGAGGTACTCGCTCACGGGCTCACCGCGCACCGACAGGTAGATCACTGCGCCCAAGGTCGACAGGGCTGCCGCGACAGCGGCCAGGCTCGAGACCCGGGCTGTGAACTCGTCTCGCATGACGACCTCCAACCTGGGCTGGGCGGGTTGCCCAACTCCTTGCCCAGAAGGAGGGAGGTGGCGTGTCGCTGATACGTGCTCAGGCGGGGGCAGTCGGGGCCACTCCGGGCGCGGTGGGGCTGGAGGTCACCCGGTCGGCGGGTGCGTTCTGGCGCCGCGAGAGCAGGAGCGCCGGCAGGGCGAGGGCCGAGATCGCGGCGCCCACGACATACGACGGGCCGTAGCCCCACACGTCCGCGGACTTGCCGAGGACCGGCTGGCCCCACACCCCACCGCTGGAGCCCATGAGCGAGTCGAACGACAGGATCGTGGCGCGCTGCTTGGACGGGATGAGGCCGTTGAGGTAGGTCTGGCGGATCGGCATGGCAGCCGCCCATAGCAGACCCCAGACGCTGACCAGCGTGATGACGACCCAGAAGCTCTGGACCAGTCCCATCAACGCGAGCGCGAGCGTCCCCAGGGCCGAGATCGCGGCCAGCGCGCTCGTCCGGCGGTGGACGAAGTGGCGCACCCGGGGAGCGAGCAGACCGCCGAGGATCTGCGCCCCGGCGACGATCGCCGCTGCGAGACCGGCGATCTGGTACGCGTGCGGGTCGCCGTACAGCTCGAGCAGGTATGGCTGCAGCGCGTAGAACGCGTAGATGGCGACGCCGCCGGTGAACAGCGACTCGACCATCAGCCACTTGACGGCCGGCACCCGCCACCCGAGGTCCACCGACGTCGAGACGATGTGTCGCATCTCGGCGAGCGGACGGCCGCGTGGGTCGGGGGTGAAACCGATGTCGTGCATCACGATCCACGCGAAGAGGAACATCACGGCGAGGATCGCGGCACGCAGCACGAAGGGGACGCCGACCGACGTGTACTGGGCGATGACACCTCCGCCCAGCGAGCCGACGAGCATCGCTGCCCCACCCACCACCTGACCGCGACCGAACACCGACTCGACGGTGCCCGTGAAGTTGACCGCCGCGAGGGCGTCGATGAGCCACGCCTCGACCGCGCCGGAAAAGAAGGTGAAGCCGAGCCCGAGCCCGATGGACGCCAGGGCCCACAGCCAGAACGGCGAGTGCCAGTGCCAGAGCCCCACGTAGGCCAAGGTGGCCACGCTGAGGGTGATCGTGCCGAGCAAGTAGGACGCGCGGCGACCGATCGTGTCGGCCACCACCCCCGTGGGTACCTCGAAGATCACCATGCCGGCGGTGAAGAAGGCGTTCGCCGCGAAGGCCTCGAAGTTCGTCAGGCCCGCGTCGAGCAGGAAGATCGTGTTGATGCCCCAGATCAGGGCCTGGGCAAGGGTGTTGCCGAGCAGCAGCATCAGGTAGGTGCGCTGCACCCCGCGTGCCGTCGTGACGGGTGAGGCATTCGACACGAGTCCATTGGACTCCGCCTGCGGCCTGCCGTCGATAGCCGCCGGGGTTCGGGCGCGACCGTCGTGCGTGAACGCGCGGTCAGGTGCTGCCCTTGGGACACTGGTCGTATGACGCCTTCTGACCGTGACCGGGACCCCGAAGGACGGGCTCGCCAGGCTCGGCCCCGCGACGCACTGGGTCGACCACTGCCATATGGCGCTGAAGGCGTGGAGCCGGTGTCGGAGGACCCCCTGCCTCCCGAGGAGACCCTCGAGACGGCACGAGAGCTTGTGCGATCAGGCCGCCCCTTCTCGGCCCACGAGGTCCTCGAGGCGCGGTGGAAGGCGGGACCGGTCGAGGAGCGTGACCTCTGGCAGGGGCTTGCGCAGGTCTGTGTCGCCATGACCCACGCGGCCCGGGGCAACCAGGTCGGAGCGGACCGGCTCTTCGAACGGGCCGCAGAGCGGTTGACGTCGTTTGCGGCGACCGGGCGCGGGGCGTACGGCATTGACGTCGATGCGGTCGCCGAGTCCGCGCGAGGTCACGTCGGGAGGCTGTGAGGCGCGAGGGCGGGAGTCCGCCGGAGGGTGCGGGTCATCCCGGTCGCGGCGAACATCAACACCAGTGCCAGTGAGCTGACGGCCGGCCAGCCAGCGGCCTCCCACGCGGTGCTGCCCAGGTTGCCGAACACCGAGGACCCGGCGTAGTACGCGCACAGATAGAAGGCGGCAGCCTGGCTCGCGCTGGCACCGACGAGGTGTGCGCGAGCGGCCACCCACCCGCTGGCCAATCCGTGGACGATGAAGAATCCCGCAGTCAGGCAGGCCAGTCCGACCACGATGGTGAGCAGCCACGGGACGAGGGTGAGTAGGACTCCCCCGATCGCCAGGGCGCATCCGGAGGGCAGGATCGCCCGACGTCCGAACCGGTCGGCGAGCAGCCCGGAGACGACGGAGCTCACCGTGCCGAGGACGTACACCAGGTAGACCAGGCTGACCGCCCCGAGACCGAGATGGTGTGGTGCGCTGGTGAGGCGGAAGCCGAGCGCGTTGTAGACGGCGACGAGGGCTCCCACCGCGCAGGCACCCAGCAGGTAGAGCGCGCGCAGGGCCGGGTCGGCGAGCGCTGCCCGGGACATGGACGCGAGACCGAGCTGGCCTCGAGCTCGGGGTTGGAAGTGCTGGGAGGGCGGCAGTGAGATGGTCATCACCACGGCGCAGCCCAGGGCGAAGAGTCCCGCGGCCGCCACGGCCCAGCGCCATCCGTGCGCGTCGGCGATGGGAGCGGTGAGGAGGCGACTGGCCATTCCGCCGAGGGCTGTGCCGCCGATGTACAGACCCGCCGCCCGTGCCTGCGCTGTCCGGTGCAGCTCCTCGCGCAGGTATGCCGTGGCCACCGCGGGCAGCCCGGCGAGCGCCATGCCCTCGACCAGCCGCAGCCCGAGGAGGACGTGCCACGACGGAGCCAGTGGGCACAGGAGCCCGAGTAGGCTCGCGGACCAGACGGCGCCGAGGATCAGTCGCGTTCGCCCGAACCGCTCAGAGGCTGGCCCGGCCACGAGGAGCGCGACCGCGAGGCCGGCGGTGGTGAGCGACATGGTGAGGGTTGCCTGGGCGGGGGAGACACCGAACTGGGTGCGGAGCTGCGGCAGCAACGCCTGGGTCTCGTAGAGCAGGACGAAGGTCGCCATCCCTGCGGCGAACATGGCGGTCATGACGCGTCGGTACCCGGCGCTGCCCGGCAGGTGCCCGTGCAACGCCGGGACGCGGACCGTGGTCTCGGTGTCACTCACCCTCGCCACTGTGGAGCCGTCCCGACGATACGTCCAATGTCACATTGGACCGTTTGCGATGCGCAAAGCGTATGCTGCCACCGTGCTCCTTCGCGACCTCGAGTGGCTCGTGGCCCTGCACGACCACCAGCACGTGACCGACACTGCCGCAGTCCTAGGGGTCAGCCAGCCGACGTTGTCGCGAGCGTTGGCACGAGTTGAGACCGAGCTCGGCGCCCGCCTTTTCGAGCGGGTCCCGGAGGGGCTCGTCACATCGCCCGACGGCGAGCTCGTCATCGCCGGGGCACGTGACGTCCTGGGCCGCTACCAGCAGCTCCTGCTCGAGCTCGGGGCGCGGCTCAACCCCGACACCGGGGTGGTGCGACTGGCCTTCCTCGACTCGATGGCCACCTCGCTGGTCCCGCGGATCCTGCGCGACTTTCACAGTGAGGCGCCCGGAGTCCGGGTGGTGCTGACCCAGGAGCCAGCCCACCACATCCAGCGCGATCTGGACCAGGGGCTGGTGGAGCTGGCGATCACGTCGGTGCGGCCGGAGGGTGACTACGGCTGGCGGCCGTTGCAGGAGGAGCGACTCGTGCTCATCGTTCATCCGGGCCACCGACTGCGAAACCGTCATCGGGTCGATCTCAGGGAGCTCGTCGAGGACGAGCTCGTCACGACGCCACTCGGGTACGGGTTTCGCGAGCTCGTCAACCGGTTGCTCGCCGATGCCGGTGTCGTGGTGCCAGTCTCCTTCGAGAGCGCTGACCTGGCCACGATCGAAGGCTTGGTCGCCGCCGGGCTCGGGGTCGCGATCGTGCCCGAGCAGTTCGCCGGGCTCTCCGGCACCATCGGGATCGCCCTTTCAGGTCGCCACGCCCGCCGCACCATCGGACTGACCTGGCGCACCGACCGTGCGCTCAACCCGGCGGCCCAACGGCTTCACCAGTTCGTCACAGCTCGGCGCTGACGGAGGGTGTCCCAAGCACAGCCGGGGTGGCGACACCGCTTCGTGCTGGCCCGGATCAGTCGAGACCCCAGCCGAACGTGACGTTGACGACGTGCGATGAAAGGTCCCCGGAGCTCACCACCATGGTGGGGTCCTCGGCCAGCGTGTCCTCGGTGGCCAATCCCGACGCGAGGAGCCGCGAACGGGCCTCTGTGATCAAGCGGACGTGGGCGTCACGGTCGTGGACGGTGGCGATGGGCACGGTGACGGTGGTCTCGACTCGCACGGCGGACCCTTCGGCTGATGGCGCACTCCACGCACGCACCCCGCCGTTCCGCGAGTGTTCCTGCGGGCGCGAACCCCTGCTTGTCCACCCAGCATGCGCCCCAACCACCCCGCCCACCCATGGCTCATCGGGGCCCCATCGGGCCACGTCACGAGCCTCGATGGCTGCCGGAGTCGGACGCCACGACGCCGATGAGGCGGATTCGCTCCACCTCCTGTGAGGTGACGACCTCTTCGATCTGTTCGAGGCGTTGTCGCAGAAGGAGCTTGTGCTCGTCAGACGTGTGGGGGTTGCGCAGGTACTCCTCGAGGGTCCGTCGAAGCCGGCGGACCAAGCGCTGCTGCATGTACCGCCTGGCCTGGATTTCGACGTACAACGCGAGCGCGCCCAACGCGGCAGACACCGCCGGAGCCACGTAGAGGGCGATCGTGCGGGCCGTACCATCCGGAAGGGAATGGGCGAAGACGACCAGCCCCGTGCCGCTTCCGGCGCCTGCGAATCCCGCCCGGGCCGTGGCGGCGCCGGTGGCCGCTCCCAGCCGCCCCTCAGCGATCGCCATCGTCCGCCTCCTCAAGGCGGTTCAGCCAGGCGTCGATGATGGTGCGCTGCTCTTCCCCGGTGGTGCCGGTGAGCTCGAGCGTCCTTCCGTCGATCTCCAGGCGGATGGTGTTCCCGTGCTGCACCCGTCGACCTCGGACGAAGCTCCAGACTGCGGAGATGAGCACCGGGAGCACGCTTACGAGCGCAACCAGCACACCCGATGCCTCCATCTGTTCAGCATCGACTTCGCCAGAGGCCCACGCAAGGCTCTGCCGCCGCCGTGCGACGGAACGATGCGTCGCGTGTGTACAGGGGCCGGCGCGCGACCAGCACCGCTCCCGCATGTATTGCGATGGCGCGGAGGAGTGGACATGCTTCGAGGATGGCGAAGGCACACGATGGTGGCCCCAAGGCGCACGAGCTGCCCGAGCAGCCGCGCGCGGTGCCCATCGGTGACTACGCGTTCCTGAGCGACGGTGAGGTGTCCGCGCTGGTGGCGCCCTCGGGGTCGATCGACTGGATGTGCCTGCCACGCTTCGACTCACCGAGCTCGTTCGGGTCGATCCTCGGTCGGCATGCAGGGTCGTTCACGGTGGCGCCGTTGGGGATGCGGGTACCCGCCGGTCGCCGGTACCTGCCCGGGACGATGATCGTGGAGACGAGCTGGGGCACGCCCACCGGCTGGCTGATCGTCCGCGACGTCCTGCTCATCGGGCCGTGGCACCACCAGGAGGACCGGTCCAGGACGTACCGGCGGACGCCGACGGACTACGAGGCCGAGCACGTGCTGCTGCGGACGATGCGCTGCGTCTCAGGCGAGGTGCAGGTCATCGTGAACTGCGAGCCGGTGCTCGACTACGGGCGGACCCCGGTGAAGTGGACGTTCACCGGCGACAGCTACCGGCAGGGTCGAGCCCAGGCCGACGGCTCCGACCTGGCCCTCACCCTCACGACGGACATGCTCCTCGGTTTCGAGGGAGGCCAGGCGAGCGCGCGGACTCTGCTGAAGCAGGGTGACACCCGGTTCGTCGCCCTGTCCTGGGGTGGCGGCGTGCCGCCGGAGACCTTCGAGGACGCGTACAAGCGACTGGTGTGGACGGCGCACCACTGGCAGCACTGGCTGGCTCGCGGCAGGTTCCCCGATCATCCCTGGCGCAGCTACCTGCAGCGCAGCGCCCTGACCCTGCGTGGTCTCACGTACGCCCCGACCGGGGCCGTCATGGCGGCCAGCACGACCTCACTGCCCGAGACGCCGGGGGGCGACCGCAACTACGACTACCGCTTCACCTGGATCCGCGACGCCACCTTCGCCCTGTGGGGGATGTACTCCTTGGGGTTCGACTGGGAGGCGCTGGACTTCTTCAGCTTCATCGCCGACGTCGCCGAGGGCGAGGACGCCCTCCAGATCATGTACGGCATCGGCGGCGAGAGGGACCTGGAGGAGTCCATCCTGGACCACCTCCCCGGGTATGCCGACTCCCGGCCCGTGCGGATCGGCAACGCCGCCCACGGCCAGAGGCAACATGACGTTTGGGGTGCGCTGCTGGACTCTGTCTGGTTGCACTCCCAAGCGGTGGACCACCTCGACAACCGCATCTGGCCGATCCTGGAGACGCAGGTCGGCCAGGCCCTCAAGCACTGGCAGGAGCCGGACGCCGGCATCTGGGAGGTCCGCGGCGAGCTGCAGCACTTCACGTCCTCGAAGATCATGTGCTGGGTGGCGGTCGACCGAGGGGCTCGCCTGGCTCGCATGTACGGCGAGACCGACAAGGCAGCCGAGTGGGAGCTCGCGGCCTCCCAGATCAAGGACGACATCCTCAGCCAAGGCGTCGACGACCGAGGGGTGTTCACGCAGTACTACGGCAGCAGCGCCCTGGATGCCTCGCTGCTGCTGGCTCCCCTGGTGCGCTTCCTCCCGGCGGACGACCCGAGGATCCGCGCGACGGTGATGGCCATCCGCGACGAGCTGACGGTCGACGGGCTGGTCCTGCGCTACCGGGTCGAGGAGACCGACGACGGGTTCCATGGCGAGGAGGGCACGTTCACGATCTGCTCGTTCTGGCTCGTCTCCGCACTGTGCGAGATCGGCGAGTTCCACAAGGCCCGCAAGCTCTGCGCGAAGCTCCTCTCGCTGGCGGGACCGCTCGAGCTCTACGCCGAGGAGCTGGACGCCCACAGTGGCCACCACCTCGGCAACTTCCCCCAAGCCTTCACCCACCTCGCCCTGATCAACGCCGTCCTGCACGTGATCAAGCTCGAGAACGACCAACAGCTCGCAACGGACTCGCTCGCGCCGGACTCGTAGACGTCGTGCGACTCACCACTGGCCGCGGTGCACGACCTCGTCGAAGGGGCGCCGGTTCAGCCGCTCGATGACGGTCAGCGGCTTGTCCGACGGGTAGCCGACGGAGAGCAGGTAGGCCAGGAACCGACCTTCGGGGAAGCCCAGGACCTCCTTGGCCTGCTGTTGGTCGACCGCCGCGGCATGGCCCGTCCCGATGCCCACGTCCGCCGCGGCGACGGTCATGGCGTACGTGGCCTGGCCGAGGTCGTACTGGAGCAGCTGCGACTGTCGATCGTCCTGCGGCTCTGGCGCGACGATCGCGATCGCGGCAGCCGCTCCGGCGACGTGCCTGGCGCCCTGCCAGACCTTCGCCAGCTCGACCAGCTGCGAGCGGTCCGTGACGACCACGAAGTCCCACGGCTGCCAGTTGCCTGCCGATGGGGCACGTCGACCCGCCTCCAGAATCCGGTCCAGCGCATCGTCGGGCACAGGCTCCTCGGTGAACTGCCGGACGTTTCGCCTCGCCCTCAACGCATCCCAGGTCTCCACCGTCTCATCGTGCGCCTTCCACGCGGTTGAAAGCGACCCTCTGCGTTCGGTCGCCCCGACGCTCCGACGCGTTGGCGCCGTGTTGGCGCCGTGTTGGCGCCGCGTGGGCGGCGCGTTGTCGCGGGGGTGGATTGGCTCGATGATGAGCGCATGGACGCCGCGCAGTCCACCGGGCTCACGATGCTCTTCAGCGACATCGAGGGCTCCACGCGGCTGCTGAACCGGCTGGGGCCCGCCTACCCCGACGTCCTCGCCACCCACCGCCAGCTCCTGCGACGAGCCTTCGCGCGGGCAGGGGGCCGGGAGGTGGGGACGGAGGGTGACAGCTTCTTCGTCGTGTTCGAGTCGGCGGCGGATGCCGTGACGGCTGCAGCCGAGGGCCAACAGGCCCTCGAGGCACATCCGTGGCCGGACGGTGTGACGATGCGCGTGCGGATGGGGCTGCACACGGGCCACCCCGAGCCGTTCGAGGACAACCTCGTCGGGCTCGACGTCCACGTGGCGGCACGCGTCGCCGCAACCGCGCACGGGGGCCAGGTCGTGATGAGCCGGGCGACGGTGGATGAGGTCGTGGACCGGCTGCCGCCCGGCACATCCCTGCGGGACCTCGGCGTGCACCGCCTCAAGGACATCGTCGACCCGCAGTGGCTCAGCCAGCTGGTCGTACCCGGGCTGCCCTCGACGTTCCCACCGCTGCGCAGTCTCGGCGCCCCGGGCAACCTCCCTGTGCCATCGGGCCAGCTGGTCGGTCGGGACGCGGAGCTGGCGGCGATCGGAGGGCTGCTGACGACAGGCACCCTGCGGCTGGTCACCCTGACCGGTCCTGGGGGAGCGGGGAAGACCAGGCTCTCGATCTCGCTCGCGCAGGAGGTGGCTGCCTCGTTCGCCGAAGGTGTCCACTTCGTCGACCTGTCGGCCGCGACGGACGAGGCAGTCGCGTGGAGGACCGTCGCAGAGACGCTCGGGCGCTCCGGCGACACGGAGGTCGAGCTCCTCGAGCACCTCCGCCAGAGGAACGTGCTGCTCGTCCTGGACAACCTCGAGCAGCTCCCCGCATCGGGAGCAGCCGTCGTCACGAGGCTCCTCGGGGCGACGACGCGCCTGCGGCTGTTGGCCACCAGCCGTCGCCCCCTGCACGTCATGGGGGAGCAGGAGTACCCCGTGCCACCGCTGGGTCTGCCCGCCGATGATCGCGCCACGCCGACAGTGGAGGCGGCGAGTCGCGCGGAGTCGGTCCAGTTGTTCGTCCAGCAGGCCCGGCTGGCGGATCCGGGCTTCGTGCTGTCGGGCGCCAACGTCGCCGACGTCGTGGCCGTGTGCCGCCGGCTCGATGGCCTTCCCCTGGCTGTCGAGCTGGCCGCTGCTCGCGTCCGGCTGCTGCCGCCGAAGGCACTCCTGGAGCACCTGGACGAGGCGCTCGGGTTGCCGCTTCCGGGCCATCCGCGGCGGCAGCAGACCTTGCCGGCCACGGTCAGCTGGAGCTACCAGATGGTGGGGGAGGGCGAGCAGCGAGCGTTTCGTGCCCTCGCCGCGTTCGGCACCGCGGGAGGGACGCTCGACGCGCTCTCGGCCGTCCTGGAGGTCCCGTCGGCGCTCTCCGCGGTGTCCGGTCTCCTGGACGCCGCTCTCGTAAGGGTGGAGGACGACCCGGCCGGCCCGCGCGTCAGGCTGCTGCAGCCGGTGCGGTCTGTGGCGCGGGAGCTGGCCACGGACGACGGGGAGCTGGGCGACCTCCAGCGCAGGCACGCCCACTACTACCTGGAGCTGGCGGAACGCGACGGAGAGCGGATGAGAGGGCCCGGCGCCATTGCAGCACGGGTCTCGATCGAGCTCGAGATGGACAACCTGCGGGCCGCCCTCGACTGGTCCTTGGGCGACAGACGCGGGGACGACTCCGACGACGAGGCGCGCGTCGCGGTCGGCGTCCGCCTGTGCACCGCGCTCGGATGGTACTGGTACGTCACGGGATACGACGCCGAGAGCCGCCGATGGCTGGAGCGTGCCAGCCGTGCCGCGGCAGGGCGACACGATCCGCAGCTGGCACAGCTGCTGCACTCGTTCGCGTTGTTGCTCCTGCAACAGGGAGACAACGGCCGCGCCCGGGACGTCCTGGCCAAGTCACTGGTGCTGTGGCAGCGCGCGGGCGACCGCATCGGGGAGACCAAGGCCCTCAACAGCCTGGGTGTCGCGTACCGCAGCCTCGGCGACACCGACCGCGCGCGAACCCTGCTCCAGCAGAGTGTCGACGTCGCGCGGTCCCTGGACAACGCGCAGCGTCAGGCCACGGCCCTGACCAACCTTGCGCTGCTCGAGATCGACGCGGGTCACCCCGAGACGGCCCTGTCGATGCTCGCCGAGGCCGAACGCCTCGACCTCTCGCTCGAGAACGCTTGGGGTGTCGCGGCCGACCGGGTCAACCTCGCGGCGGCGTTCCTCGCGTCCGATCAGCCCGCCAGGGCCTTGGAGCTGCTGCGCGAGCTGGCCGACTCGGTCACCGAACACGGGGATCCCGACCTCACCTTGGGGGTCATCGAGATGTTGGCGTATGCCGCGTCGACCGTTGGTGACCACGTGCGAGCCGTTCGGCTCGCTGCCTGCGCAGACCACCAACGCACCGGCGGCGACCTGCCCCTGACCGACCTCGACCGGGCGTTCCTCGAACGACAGCTCGCCGTGTCACGGCGCGCCCTGGGGGACRCAGCGGGCGAGCCGGAGCGCGACGGCAGGGCACTGACCGTGCCAGGTGCCCTCGGCGAGGCAGTCGACATCGCAGTGACCTGAGGCTGTCCCGGCCCAGGATCCGCAGGCGCATCGACGCGTCGGCGACGGATCTTCCTGCCCACCATGGCGGTATGGCGTGCGGCCCGTCTGTCAGGCTCGCTCATCCGAGGCGATGGGCCCCTCACCGGTGGCCGGAGATGACTCGTCCTGCGGGGGCATGAACGCCGCAAGGTCGCCGTACGCCCGCATGGCGGCAATTCGTTGGCCGACAAGGTCGTAGGCGACGCAGTACGGGACCCGGCTCGGACTTGCAGGGTCCGCGCCACTGCCCTCGATGTAGGCGGTGTGGTCAGCGAAGACCAGCTGGCGCGTCTGCAGGTCGAGGAGTCGCGCATGGAGGACGTTGACCGCCTCTTGGACGTCCCGGGGGCCGATGATGTGGATGTTGCTCTGGACCGTCGTCCAGGTGACATCGTCGGTGAAGAACTGACTGAAGTGGCGCGTTTCGAGGGCATCGAAGTAGGCGCTCATGACGCGGCGGGTCTGGTCGGCGGTCAAGTCCCCTCCAGTGTGTGTGCACCACAGAGTTTCGCCATCAGTGTGCGCCTGCCTCAGCCACGGTGCACCGTCCCGTCTGGTGTCGGTGGGTCAACCCCTGGACGGCGTTGCGTGCTGAATGCAGGTCCCTGCCGTGGGTCTGGCATCCAGCCGTGCTGCAGGAATGGGTTGGTGGCACACCTCGCAGATCCCGTAGATGCCCTGCTCCAGTCGAAGCAGGCCGGCCTCGATTCCAGCGAGATGGTCCTGCGCCCCCTGGATGAGCGCAGTCAGCTGCGACCGTTCGTAGGCGATGGTCTGTCCCTCAGGGTCGTGCTCGTCATCGGCATTCGAATCCGCCGATGCGGCGAAGAGCGCCTCGAGATCCGTTGTCATGCTCGCAAGTCGGGTTCCCACTTCATCCCGCTCCCGGCGCAGTCGCTCGGCAGCGGCCTCGAGGTCGAGCGCCGTCCCGGTGCCATCGGGGGACTGTCCCGGTGCGGAAAGGTCAGACGGTCGGGCCATTCCCTCAGCCTCCTCCAACGAGTCACCGGACGCCATCGCCACGCCTGGTCCAGGAGTCGCCGTGTTGCCGCACCCTGACGCAGCTTCGAAGTCGCGGCCCTGCGAGGTGGCTGCAACCATGTCTGGGGCGGGCGAGTGGAATGGGGCAGCGGATCTCCGATCATGCCGCCGGTGGAGCACCAGACGGAGGACGGGCGGTTGGCGATGGAACGGTGCACACACGGCGCCTCACGGAGGTCGTGGTGAAGACGGCCCTGGGTCCGTGGCGGATCCTCGACCTCATGGTCGTCGCCCTTCCGGTCGCGATCTTCGCCGAAGTGCGCCATGCGGGCGCTGCGGTGCTGTTCGTGCTGGCAGCGCTGGCCGTGATCCCGCTCGCCGGTCTGGTGGGTCGCTCGACCGAGGTGCTGGCGGAGCGCGTGGGCGGCAGCAAGGGCGCGCTGCTCAACGCGACGTTCGGCAACATGGCCGAGCTCCTCATCGCCGCGCTCCTGGTGGTCAACGGCGAGATCGCCGTCCTCAAGGCATCGATCACCGGCTCGATCATCGGCAACCTGCTGCTGCTCCTCGGCGTGGCGATGATCGTGGCGGCACACGACAAGAGCGAAGTGCCGGTCACGGTGACCTCACGGGTGCAGGCCACCATGCTGTTCCTCGCGATGGGCATCCTGCTCCTGCCGACCGTCTTCTCGTTCCGGCCCGAGAGCTCCACCACCCGCCTGGACGAGGTGAGCGCACTGGTGGCCGTCATCCTCTTCGTCCTCTACGCGTTGTCGATGCTGTTCATCCTCCGCACCCATCGCAGCCACTTCGAGGAGGAGGAGCTCGAGGACGGGGAGAGCACTCAGGCAGGGGGCGCCGAGCACACGAATCCGCACTCACACCAAGCCGCCAAGCCGGACGGGGACCGGTCCGCGCACGGGGGTGAGTCGGGCGGCCGGCAGACCTGGTCCGTCAAGGGCGCCATCATCGTTCTCGCGGTGGCCACAGCCCTCGTGGCGATCGCGGCAGAGATGGTGGCGAGCAGTGTCCAGGAAGCAGGAGCCTCGCTGGGCCTGCACAGCGGCTTCATCGGCTTCGTCATCCTGCCGCTGGTCGGCAACGCCGCCGAGCAGTTCAGCGCACTGGGGCTGGCGGCGAAGGACAAGCTCGGCGTCGCGAGTGAGATCGCTGTCGGTGCCAGCATGCAGCTCGCGATGTTCGTCGTGCCGGTTCTCGTTCTCCTCGGGTTCCTGACAGGTCACGCGTTTGACCTGGCCTTCAGCCCGCTGGAGCTCAGCGCCCTGATCATCGGCACTCTGCTGACCCGTCACCTGCTCGACGACGGGAAGGCCAACTGGTTCGAGGGCGTCATGTTGCTCGGGCTCTACCTCGCGTTTGCCGGCGCCGTGTTCTTCGCGGACCTCCCCGGTTGAGACGGACGAGCGCTCAGGCGACGGTCCGTGGGGCAGGGCATAGGATCAACCCACGTAACGCGTCGAGGGAAGCGGATCTCATGGCCATTCAATCGCCTGAAGAGGAGCGCGAGTGGGCCGCTGAGAAGCGAGACTTCGTTGCTGACCGGCGCGATGAGCTGGCTGCCGAGCGAGAGCGGGCTGGCGACGCGAGGGACACAGCGGCAACTGCGCGGGAGTCGGCGTCGGACGAGCAGGAACGGACGATGGACGCCCGCGCAGCCGAGGTCGGCCTCCTATCTGACAAGGCTCAGAGAGCTGCCACGAACGTCCGCGCTGGCACCGCTCGCGATCAGGCTCGCCTGGAGCGTGAGGTGTTGAGGAGCGAGCGCGATGCTGCCGCTGAAGCTCGAGACAGGGCCACCAGGCTGCGGATGGAGGCCACCCCGACCACGAGGCTGGCGTCTGCGTTCGCCGCCATTGCCGAGAACCTGTACGCCGCCGGGTCCTTCGACGATGTCCTCCTGCGCATCGCTCAGACCGCAGTGAGCACAGTCGCGGGGTGTGACATGGCGAGCGTCACGCTGGGGGAGCAAGGGACCTACCAGACAGCCGCGACCACGGAGTTGGCCGCGTCGGTGGTCGACCAGGCGCAGTACGACGCGCACGAGGGCCCAAGCCTGGACGCGGTCGACGCTCCGGTCGTGTACGCGCAGTCGTTCCCCGACACCCGCTGGCCCAAGCTCGCGTCACGTCCGGCTGATCTGGGTGCGCACTCGGCAGCCTCCTACCGCCTCGCGGCGGCGAACCTCGCGACCGCCGGGACCGCCGGCACCGGAGGATCGCTGAACACCTACGGCACCAAGCCGGATGCGTTCAGCGACGAGGCGCAGCAGATCGGCCTCATCCTGGCCGCGCACGCGTCGGTGGCTGCCGGGGCAGTGCGTGAACGCGACGCCCTGCAGGATCTGGCGCAGAACCTCAACAAGGCCCTGTTGTCCCGAGATGTCATCGGCCAGGCCAAGGGGATTCTGATGGAGCGGCTCAACCTCACCCCGGAGGAGGCCTTCGACGTCCTGCGTCGCTCGTCCAACCGCCTGAACGAGAAGCTCACCGCCGTGGCCCTTCGTCTGGCCGAGACCGGCGGGTCGAACGCGAGACGTCCACCGAACTGATCGGCGTTCGCCGGTGTCGTGTGTACGCAACAGGCGCAATGGGTGCGGGTCTTGCGGCCTCGCGATGCGGGCAGCCTGATCAGGCTTGGCGGACGACCTTGAAGTTGAACATCGAGGTGCCCAGGGAACCCATCAACCGGACCCAGATGGGCAGGATCATCTCGGCGCCGCGAGCTGTCGTGATGTCACCGAGGTCGATGACGTCGGTGTGCCCGAAGCTCTCGAGCAGCTCTGTGACCGTCGCCTTGGCCGAGGCGTCGTTGCCGGACACGAAGACGGACGAGCTCTCGCCGAGGTCCGCAGGCCTGACCATCAGGTTGGCGTTCATCGTGTTGAGCGTCTTGACGACCCGCGCCTCGGGGTAGGTCCGCTGGATCTGCTCACCGAGGGAGTCGTCGTCCTTGACGAACAGCGTGGGAGGAAAGCCGCGCGAGAAGTCGAGCGGGTTCGAGACGTCGATGACGAGCTTGCCCGCGAGGTTGTCGGCCCCGGCTGCTTCGAGCGCAGGCAGGGCACCGAACCCGTTCGTCGCGTTGACCACGACCTCCGCCGCAGCCGCTGCCTCGGCGAAGGTCGTGAGCCGAGCGCCCTCGTGCTGCTCCTGCCAGGTGCTGAACGGAGGGTTGCCCATCCCATCGGGTTCCGTGCGCGCGAGAGTCGCCTCCGGGTCGCGAGTGCCGATGACGACGTCGTGGCCGAGCTCGAGGAGCCGGGCGGCGATCGTCTGGCCGACCATGCCGGTGCCGAAGACTGCGTAGGTCATGGGACTCTCCCTGTCGTGGATGGCTTCGTGCTCTTCGACTCGATTATGCGCGGCCCGTGACGACGGCACCCCGGGGGCGCCGCCGCCCACGAGCGCACGCCGGGCACCCGGCATACGGTGGGCGCATGCGGATCACCCACCTTGGCCACGCCAGCCTGCTCGTCGAGACCGGCGACGCCCGCATCCTCCTCGACCCCGGCACCTGGTCCCCGAAGGCCCACGAGCTGCGCGACCTCGACGCCGTCCTAGTGACCCACCAGCACGCCGACCACCTCGACCAGGACCGGCTGCCGGACCTGCTGAGAGCCAATCCCGACGCGGTCCTCATCACCGATCCGGACACCGAGAACCTGTTGCGCGACAAGGGAATCGAGGCCCGCCAGCTCAGGCCCGGTGACGAGGTCACCGTCGGCGCCGTCACGGTCACCGGGGTCGGGGAGATGCACGCCCTCATCCACGACGAGATCCCGCGCATCCACAACACCGGGATGCGTCTCAGCGCCGACGGCGAGCCGGTGTTCTTCCACCCCGGCGACGCGCTCGACGCCGAGCCCGAGGGCGTCGACGTCCTCGCCTTCCCGCTGAACGCCCCGTGGGCGCGCAGCCGCGACATGACCGGCTTCCTGCGCCGGCTCGCCGCCGCGCACGCCGTCCCCGTGCACGACGGGCTGCTGAACCAGGCCGGACGGCGGCTCTACCTCACCCAGGCCGCCAACCTGGGCTCGCCGGACACCCGCATCCACGACCTTGCGGACGGCAGCCCCCACAAGTTCGCCGTGACGGGGTGAGAAGGGGAGCGGCCCGCCATACGGACCGATTTGGCGACTTAGGTAAGGCTCACCTACCCTCGCCGCGTGGGCAAGAACGCCAAGCCGCCGAAGGGGACCAAGGTCGCCAAGGCAAAGAAGAAGTGCTGCAAGGACAAGCCGCGGTGCGCGACCTGTCCCGTGGTGCTCATGCGCCTCGCCACCATGGGCTACGCCGAGCGCGACGACGACAGCAAGCGTCGCTACGTGGTGGACACGAAGGTCCCCGCCAAGGCGATGCTCGTGGCGAGGCAGCGATGAGCCACGAGAGACCCCACGCCTGACATAGCGTGACCCCATGACGGGGACTCCCATGCCGGCGACGACTGCCACCCAGCCGGACACCCAAGCGCCCGACACCGCAGCAGCCTTGAGCCTGCGCGGCATCACCAAGCGCTTCGGCGCCACGACAGCCGTCGACCGCATCGACCTCGACGTGCCGCGCGGATCGTTCTACGGGCTGGTCGGGCCCAACGGCGCGGGCAAGACGACGACCCTGTCCATGGCCACCGGGCTGTTGCGGCCGGACGCAGGCACGGCCCACGTCCTCGGCTCCGACGTGTGGGCCGACCCGGTCGCCGCCAAGCGCCAGATCGGCGTCCTCCCGGACGGGCTGCGACTCTTCGACCGCCTCACCGGCGCCCAGCTCGTCACGTATGCCGGGCTGCTGCGCGGTCTCGACGCTGCCCTCGTCGCCGAGCGGGTGGGGGAGCTGATCGCCGCCCTCGGCCTCACCGACGCCCGCGACAAGCTCGTCATCGACTACTCCGCCGGCATGACCAAGAAGGTCACCCTCGCCTGCGCCCTGGTCCACGGACCCCGGCTGCTCGTCCTCGACGAGCCCTTCGAGGCCGTCGACCCGGTGTCGGCGCGCACGATCCGCGGCATCCTGGAGGACTTCGCCGCGGGCGGGGGCACCGTGGTCCTGTCGAGCCACGTCATGGACCTCGTCGAGCGGATCTGCACCGACGTCGCGCTCATCACCGCCGGGCAGGTCCGGGTGGCCGGCACGGTGGAGCAGGTCCGGGCCGGCTCCAGCCTCGAGGACCGGTTCCTCGAGCTGGTGGGCGGCGGCTCCGACGTGGAGGGGCTCGCGTGGTTGCGCACCTCGTCCGACTGAAGCTCGCGCTGCTGGTCAACGGGTTCAGGCGCAGCGTCGCCGCCATCATCGGCATGGTCGTCGGCATCCTCTACGGCGGCGTGTTCGTCGCCCTCGCCGTGGCCGGGCTGGTCTCCCTGCGGTTCCAGGGCGACCTTGGGCTGGCCCACACCGCCGTCGTGCTCGGCGGCGCCGCCCTCGTGCTCGGCTGGGCGCTGCTGCCGATCGTCATGTTCGGCATCGACCCGACCCTCGACCCGAGCCGGTTCGCGACCTTCGCCGTGCCCGAACGCACCCTCGCCGCCGGGCTGGTGGTCTGCGGCCTCGTCGGCGTCCCGGGGGTGGCCACGGTCGTCCTGGTCCTCGCGTCGGTCGTCAGCGCATCGAGAACCCTGGCCGGCACGGCGCTCGCCCTCGTCGGTGGGGTGGTCGGCCTGGCCACCTGCCTGCTGCTGAGCCGCATCGTCACCGGCGTCGCGTCCGCCATCCTGTCCACCCGCCGGGGCCGCGACGTCATCGGCGTCGTCGGGCTGGTCACCATCCTGTGCCTCGCCCCGCTGAGCAGCTACCTCAGCGACCGCGGGTTCGGGCGCTCGACGCTCGACGACCTCGCGGCGGTGGTCGCGTGGACGCCGCTCGCCTGGGCCTGGGCGCCCGGCCCGGACGCCAACCTCGGCCACGAGGCGACCGCGCTCGTGCGCCTGCTGCTGGCCCTCGCCCTGGCAGGGGTCCTGTTCCTCGTCTGGGAGCGCATCCTCGTCTCGGTGCTGCGCAACCCGCGCACGTCCTCCGGCGACGGCGGAACGACCCGCAGCGGGCTCGGCCTGCTGGGCCGGTTGCCCGCCACCCCGATGGGGGCCATCGCCGGTCGCGCGGGGACGTACTGGATCCGCGACCCCCGCTTCAACTTCTCCGGTCTGATGACGGCGGCGCTGCCCGCGGGCCTGCTGGTCCCGGGGCTGGGCTCACACTCCGACGTCGCCCTCGTCGCGATGCCGCTCGCGTCCGCCTACCTCATCGGCTGGGGCCAGCACAACGACGTCGGCTACGACTCGACAGCCTTCTGGATGCACGTCGCCTCGGGTGTCGACGGCGTCAGCGACCGGCTCGGCCGGCTGTTCCCGTCAGGGGTGCTCGCCGCCGTCTGCATCCCGGTCTACTCGGTCCTCGGGGCGTGGCTCTCGGGACGGTGGGGTCTGCTCCCGGCCATCCTCGGTGTGTCGATCGCCTTGGTCCTCAACGGTTTTGCCGTCGCCTGCGTGATGAGCGCGATCAAGCAGTATGCCGTGCCGTCGCCCGGGGAGAGTCCGTTCAGCTCCCGCCCGGGCTCGGTCGGGGTGACCCTCGGGGTGCAGGCGATCTGCGGCACGGCCGTCATCGTCCTGTCGCTGCCGGCGATCGTCTTCGGTGTCGCCGCCTGGTACGGCACGGGCTGGGCCGCCTGGGTCGCCCTCGGCGTCGGAACGGTGCTGGGCGTCGTGACCCTGGGTGTCGGGGCGACCCGCGGCGGTGCGTTGTTCGACCGTCGCCAGGCCGACCTGCTGCAGGACCTCGTCGCGATGCGCTGAGCGCCGAGCCGCCTACTTCTTGCGGCGCTCGTGCTCCACCTGGGCGAGGTGCGCCGCTCCGATGATCCCGGCCTTGTTCTCGAGGGTCGCCGGGACGATCGGGGTCTTGAGCTTGAGCAGTGGCAGGAACTTGGCCGCGTCCTTGGACACCCCGCCGCCGACCACGATGAGGTCGGGCCACAGCAGCGCCTCGAGGTGGCTGTAGTAGCGCTGCAGGCGAACCGCCCACTCCTCGTAGCTCAGAGCCTCCCTGTCCTTGATCGAGGAGGCCGCCCGGGTCTCGGCGTCGTGGCCGTCGATCTCGAGGTGGCCCAGCTCGGAGTTGGGGATGAGGATGCCGTCGTGGATCAGGGCGGTGCCGATGCCGGTGCCGAGCGTGGTCAGCACGACCAGTCCCTTCTGGCCCTTCGCGGCGCCGTAGTGCAGCTCGGCCACCCCTGCGGCGTCGGCGTCGTTGACCAGCACGATGTCGTGCTCGAGGACCTTCTCGAGCATCGGCTCGGCGTCGAAGTCGAGCCACGACTTGTCGATGTTGGCCGCGGAGCGCACCACTCCGTGAGTGACCACGCCGGGGATCGTGACCCCGATGGGGGAGTCGCCGCGCACGTCCTCGAAGTGGTCGACGATCTGGTCGATGACCAGGCTCACCGCCGCGGGCGTCGACGGCACAGGGGTGTCGATCCGCTTGCGCTTGGCTGCGAAGGCACCCTTGGCCAGGTCGACCGGCGCCCCCTTGATCCCACTGCCGCCGACGTCGATCCCCAGGGGTAGTCCGTGCTTGGCCATGTCTCCGCCTCCTTGCGGTGCACCGACGAGGCGGTGCGGGTTGCGCTGCTCAGGGCAGCGTGAGGATCTCGTTCCCGCTCTCGGTGATGAGGATGGTGTGCTCGAACTGTGCCGACCTCTGGCGGTCCTTGGTGACCACCGTCCAGCCGTCGTCCCACATCTCCCAGTCGGGGTTGCCACCGAGGTTGAGCATGGGCTCGATGGTGAAGGTCATGCCGGGCTCGATGACCCTGTCGTACGACGGCGCGGCGTCGTAGTGGGGGATGATCAGGCCGCTGTGGAACTCGCGGTGGATGCCGTGTCCGGTGAAGTCGCGCACGACCCCGTAGCCGAACCGACGGGCATAGCTCTCGATGACCCGGCCGATCACGTTGATCTCCCGCCCCGGCACCGCGGCCTTGATGGCGCGCATCATGGCCTCGCGGGTGCGCTCGACCAGCAGCCGCGACTCCTCGTCGACGTCGCCGCATAGGTAGGTCGCGTCGGTGTCGCCGTGCACGCCGCCGATGTAGGCCGTGATGTCTATGTTGACGATGTCGCCGTCCTCGAGCGGGCGGTCGTCGGGGATGCCGTGGCACACGACCTCGTTGACCGACGTGCACAGGGACTTCGGGAATCCCTTGTAGCCCAACGTGGACGGGTAGGCACCGTGGTCCAGGAGGAACTCGTGGCCGACCCGGTCGACCTCGTCGGTGGTGACCCCGGGGGCGATGACGGCGGCGGCAGCGGACATGGCCTGGGCGGCGAGGCGGCCGGCCACCCGCATCTTCTCGATGGTCTCGGCGTCCTGGACGTCCGAACCGTGCTCGCGGGTGGGACCGGGCTTGTCGACGTACTCGGGTCGCTCGATGGACGCGGGTACGGGTCGGCGTGGTGACACCACCCCGGGGGCCACACTTGCGTACGTCATCGGCATACGGTGGAGTCTAGGGACGTCCACAGATCCGTCGACTTGGAGGGCACACGATGGCCTACTGGTTCAACGTCAGCAGCGGTCAGGTCGAGACCGATGACAACAAGAGCGCGAGTGACGACCTCATGGGTCCCTACGCGTCGGAGGCCGAGGCCTCGAACGCCCTGCAGACCGCGCGCGAGCGCACCGAGAAGTGGGACGCCGAGGACCGCAAGTGGGAGGAAGGCACCACCGAGGACTGAGCGAGGGAGGACTGAGCAGGGGCTCAGTCGACGAGGCGGTGCACCCTGACCACGTAGCCGCTGTCGGGCTGCCAGGACGTCCGGTCCCACGTCGAGTACCGCGCAATGGGTGACAACCCGGCGACCTCGGCGGCCCGGTCGTAGTCGGCCAGGCTCGTCACGGGGCACCCCGCGGGCAGGTGCGCGGCGTCCAGGCCGAAGCCGGCGACCAGCAACCCGCCCGGCTTCAGGTGGGCGCTGACCCGCGCGACCGCTGCGGTGAGCGTGCCCGGGGCGAGCAGGGCAACGACGTTGCCCGCGAGCACGGCGAGGTCGAAGGCCTGCGAGCGCAGCTGCAGGCGGCTGAGGTCCTGGCGCACCCAGGTCGTCGACGGGTCGCGCTGCTCGGCCACCTCGATCATGGCGGCGTCGGAGTCGACGCCCACGCAGCGGTAGCCCAGGGTGGTCAGCTGCGTGGCCACGCGGCCGGTGCCGCATCCCGCGTCGAGCACCCGGGCGGGGGCGGGCACGAGGTGCTCGATGAAGGCTGCCTCCCCGTGGATGTCCATCCCGCGGGCCGCGAGGTCGTCGAACCGCTGTTGGTATGCCGTGGCGGCGCCCGGTCCGCCGGACACCTCGGACCACCAGGTCCGGGGCTCGGGGGGCAGCTCGGTGGTCATGCCCCCAGCGTAGGTTTCGGGCCGCGGCTGCGGAAGGATCCCGCGGTGCCGTGACAGTCCTCAGCCGAGGTCGCGCAGCCCCGGCAGCACCCGGTCGGCGAACGTCGACAGGAACCGGGACTGGTCCTGGCCGGGTCCGTGGAACACCAGGTGGTTGAAGCCCCACTCGACGTAGGGGCGGACCGCCTGGACGACCTCCTCCGGGTCGTCGGTGACGATCCACCGCGAAGCCACCTGCTCGTCCGACAGCTCGTCGCCGAGGCGCTCCATCTCGAGGGGGTCCGAGGTGCCGTGCTTCTGCTCCGCGGTGAGTGACAGGGCTGCCCAGAAGCGGCAGTTGGCGACGGCCCGCTCCAGGTCGGGGTCCCACGACAGCTTCACCTCGAGCATGCGGTCGAGGTCGTCGCGGGTCCGCCCGGACTTGGCCAGCCCTTCGTCGACCGCAGGGAGCAGCTTCTCGCGGTAGAGCTCCTCGCCCTTGCCCGACGTGGCGATGAACCCGTCACCGGCACGCCCGGCATACCGGGCCACCAAGGGGCCACCGGCGGCGACGTAGACCGGGATCGGCTGTTCGGGACGGTCGTAGACCGTCGCGTCCTTGAGGGAGTAGTAGTCGCCCTCGAAGGTGACCCGCTCGCCGCTCCAGAGCTCACGCATCAGCGTGACCGCCTCGCGCAGGCGGCCGAACCGCTCCTTGAACTCCGGCCACTCCTCGACCGACCCGACGACGACCTCGTTGAGCGCCTCACCGGTGCCGATGCCCAGGACCACGCGACCCGGGTTGAGGGAGCCGAGGGTGCCGAACGCCTGGGCCACGACCGCCGGGTTGTAGCGGAACGTCGGGGTCATGACCGAGGTGCCGATCTGCACGCGGTCGGTGCGCTCGCCGAGTGCGGCCAGCCATGCGAGCGAGAACGGCGCGTGGCCGCCGTGGTGTCGCCAGGGCTGGAAGTGGTCGGAGATGAAGACGCTGTCCAGGCCCGCCTGCTCCGCCTCGACGCCGAAGTCGAGCAGCTCGCGCGGCGCGAACTGCTCCGCCGAGGCCTTGTAACCGATGCGCAGGGTCATGCCGCCCACCGTATGCCGCGTCGTGGCAGGCTCGCCGCATGACCCCAGCTGCGCCGCACGACGCCCTGACGATGCTCGAGGCGGAGGTCGTCGCACGCATCGACGCCGACGCGATCCTCGACGACCTCGCAGCGATGGTCGGACTGCGACCTGTCGGCGGAGCCCCCGGTGAGGTCGCGGTGCAGCAGTGGGCAGCCGCCAGGCTCGGCGCCCTCGGGCTCGACGTCGACACCTGGGAGGTCGACCTCGCGGGCGAGGCCGCCGACCCCGGCTTCCCCGGGATGGAGGTCGCGCGCGAGCTGATGCTGGGCGTCGTCGGAACCTGGGGTGGTGCCGACTCCCGGACCGGCTCCCGGGCCGACTCCGGGGCCGACTTCCCGGGGCTGGTGCTCTGCGGCCACACCGACGTCGTACCCCCGGGTGACCTCGCCCGGTGGGAGCGCGACCCGTTCGAGCTGGTCGTCGACGACGGCGTGGCCCGCGGTCGCGGGGTGTGCGACATGCTCGGCGGGGTCGCCGCGATCCTCGGGGCGGTGGCCGCGCTCGCAGCGGTCGGGCCCCGGCTGGAGCGCCCCCTCGCCGTGCACCTGGTGAGCGGTGAGGAGGACGGCGGGGTGGGGGCGTTCGCCACGCTGCGCCGTGGTCACGGCGGGCAGGCCTGCCTCATCGCCGAACCCACCGGTGGGGCGGTCATCCCCGCGAACGCCGGGTCGCTCACGTTCCGGCTGGAGGTCGAGGGTCGCGCGGCCCACGGCTCGGACCGGACCAGCGGGGAGAGCGCGCTCGACCACCTGCCCGTCGTCCAGCAGGCGCTGCGGTCGCTCGAGACCGCCCGCAACGCCAGCCCGCCCGAGCTGTTCGCGCACCTCGACCTCGTCGCCCCGATCTCGGTGGGCACCGCCAGGGCAGGGGGCTGGGCGAGCACGGTGCCCGACCTGCTGGTCCTGGAGGGCCGCCACGGCGTGCTCCCCGGCGAGTCGCTCGACACGGCGCGCGGCGCCCTCGAGGGGGCACTCGCCCGGTTGGGCGACCGTGACCCCTGGCTGCGGGAGCACCCCGTCCGCGTGAGCTGGCCCGGGGGAGTCTTCGCACCGGGCGAGCTCCCGCAAGGCCACCCGCTCCTGGAGCAGACCGCGGCGGCCGCCGCCGACGTCGGGCTGGGCAGGCCCACGGTCAAGGGCGCGCCATACGGCTCCGACCTGCGCCACTACGCCGCCCAGGGCGTCCCGACGCTCCAGTTCGGCCCCGGCACCCTCGCGGCGGCTCATGCCGCCAACGAGTGGGTGCCGGTGGACGAGGTGGTCCAGTGCGCCCGTGCGTATGCGGTGCTGGCGCTGCGCCGGTGCGCGGACCTCAGAACCTGATGCCGCGCGCCTCGAACTTCGCCTTCACCAGGGCGGCAGCCGCAGCGCCGTCGCGGGTCCGCGCGGTGTCGTAGGTCGCCTTGGCTGCGGCCGAGAAGGACGTGTCGGGCGCGAACCGGAACTGCGCGTCGATCAGCGTCGTGTCCCAGGCCCGGGTCGTCCTGCCCATCGCGGCGTAGCCCAGCCGGATCTCCCAGAGCGCCTGGCTCCAGATCTGGCCGTCCGCGTGCACCTCGCCCTCGCGCGTTGCCACCGTCATCCCGGTGTCGAAGCGGCGGATGCAGTGCGGGGCCCTGGTGTAGGAGGTGGCGTCCCAGTCCATCGGGCAGGCCGGGTCGGCGTTGACGGGCCACTTGTACTGGGCAGCGGCGTCGAGCCCGACGCTGACCGCGAGGTAGTCGCCGAAGGCCTCGCCGATCGAGCCCGCGTCGAGGGTGGTCCCGTATCCGGGCACCTGCGACTCGTGCACCACGTGGCCGTACTCGTGGACGATCACCTCGGCGTCCTCGGCGTCGTCGACCCCGCCCTTGCCCAGCCGGATGCGGTACGGCTTGTCGGTCATGTAGCTGTTGTCGCCGCCGTACTGGTCGATCTTGACCGGGAACGACTGCTTGACGATGCCCGGGAGGGTCGACCCGAAGCCGAGCGACTGGAGGTACTCCTGAGCCTGGTTGACCCAGAAGTAGCCCATCACCTGCTCGAACTGGTCCTGGTGACGGGTGTAGACGAACGTGTTGGTCGCGCTGTGTGCCGGTGTGCCCGTCGCCGACTCGACCGTCGCCCACTTCCCGCGCAGGTAGCCGGAGCCGTCGAGGTTGCGCAGCGGCACGGTCGCGTACTCGGTGGCCGGGACCGCGGCGTCCGAGTCCTTCTGGTCGGTCAGGTCCTGGTTGCCGGACGACTGCACCGGGTTGACCTTGAACACCGCGCCACTGCCGGTCGCGGTGCCCGGGGTCGGCTTCGTGGCCTGGGCCGGGGCGGCGGCGAACAACAGACCGCCGACCGCCAAGGTGGCGACGACGGGCAGGAACACGGGACGGTGGTGGCGCTGCGGCACGAGGGGTCCTCCGATCACGACGGGCGACCACGACGTGTGGCCCCGGGTGGACGGTAGTCGTGATCCGCACCACCGGGGTCCTACCGGTGCATGAGCTTCCGGTTACTCGAGGAACGAGTTCTCGTCGGCGGGGAACACGCCTGAGGCGACGTCGGCGGCATACGCGGCGGCGGCCCTGCCGAGCTCGCCACGAAGGTCGGCGTACTTCTTCACGAACCGCGGGGCCTTGCCGCCCCGGAGCCCGGCCATGTCCTGCCAGACGAGGACCTGCGCGTCGCACTCGGCGCCGGCGCCGATGCCGATCGTCGGGATCGACAGGACTTCGGTCACCCGCGCGGCGAGGGGAGCGGGGACCATCTCCATGACGATCGCGAAGCAGCCGGCCTTCTCGAGCGCGACGGCGTCCTCGACGAGCCGGTCACCGGCGTCGCCGCGACCCTGCACGCGGTAGCCGCCGAGGACGTGCTCGCTCTGAGGGGTGAAGCCGATGTGGCCCATGACCGGGATGCCGGCGCGGACGAGCAGCTCGACCTCGGGGACCATCGGCTTGCCGCCCTCGAGCTTGACCGCGTGGGCCAGCCCCTCCTTCATGAACCGGGTAGCCGTCGCGAGCGCCTGCTGCGGGCTGGCCTGGTAGGACCCGAACGGCAGGTCGGCGACGACCATGGCCCGCTTCGCCGCCGACGTCACGGCGCGCACCAGTGGCACGAGGTGGTCGACGGTCACGGGGACCGTGGTCTCGAAGCCGTAGACGTTGTTGCCGGCCGAGTCGCCCACGAGGAGCACGGGGATGCCCGCCTCGTCGAAGATCTCCGCGGAGTACATGTCGTAGGCGGTGAGCATCGCCCACTTCTCTCCCTTGGCCTTCATGGCCTGCAGGTGGGGGATCCGGACGCGCCGCTGGGGGGCCGCCTGGGCGCCCGTGCCGTAGGGGGCGCTGACCTCGGACGATGCCGGCTGTTCGCTCATGCACGGCATCCTAGGGCCGGCCCGCACGACGACCCACGGCCGCCAGACCGTTGACCCGCGGCAAGGAATTTGCTGCCGGATGGCGCCGATGGACCCCATTTGGCGGCCCTCCTGCCCGTTCCCGGCCAAATCTTTACGAACTCCATACCCGTAAACCCATGGGTCCTCTTTGCCCGACATGTTTGGGTCGCCCTTGTGTGTCCGAACAGGGCACGGTGAATTTTCAACTGGAGGATCTGTGAAGAGACGTCATCTGAGCGCTCTCTCGGGGGTGGCCGTCGCGGCCGTCGCCATGAGCTTGGTCTCAGTTCCCGCGCAGGCGACCCCTGCCGCCAAGGACTCTGACCCCAAGGCCGCCAACCGAGAGCACGACCTGCCGAACCCCCTGGGCGATGCCGCCCGTGCCCTGCGCAAGGAGGCGGTCGACAAGCTCGTCAAGGGCGAGGCGACCACCGAGATGCGTGGCGGTCAGCGCGTCATCAAGCTCGCCGGCAACGCCAAGGCGCCCAAGGGCAGCAAGGCCGCCCAGCCTCGCTACGTGTCCTACCCGGTCGAGCGCGAGGAGGACATCTTCACGATCCTCACCGACTTCGGCACCCAGACCAAGGACGGCTTCGACGCCACCCCCGGCCCGGTGCACAACAAGATCCCCGCACCGGACCGCAACTGGGACGGCAACGCCACGGACGACAACTCGACCTACTGGACGGCCGACTTCAACCGGGCGCACTACCAGGACATGATGTTCGGCCAGGGCGAGTCCTTCAAGGACTTCTACCTCAAGCAGTCCAACGGCCGCTTCCTCGCCAAGGGTGACGTCTCCGACTGGGTCACGGTGCCCTTCAACGAGGCCCGCTACGGCAAGAGCAACAACGCCGACGGCTACTGGAACTACGTCAAGGACACGGCCGCCGCGTGGTACGCCGACCAGTTGGCCAAGGGCAAGACCGACGCCGAGATCACGACGTACCTCAAGCAGTTCGACAAGGTCGACCGCTACGACGCCGACGGTGACGGCAACTTCAACGAGCCCGACGGCTACATCGACCACTTCCAGGCCATCCACGCCGGTGAGGGCGAGGAGGCCGGTGGCGGCGCGCAGGGCACCAACGCCATCTGGTCGCACCGCTGGTACGCCTACTCGACCGACGCCGGCAAGACCGGCCCGGAGGGTGCCAAGCTCGGCGGCGTGCCGCTCGGCAGCTCGGGCATCTGGATCGGTGACTACACCACCGAGCCCGAGAACGGTGGCCTCGGCGTCTTCACCCACGAGTTCGGCCACGACCTCGGTCTGCCGGACTACTACGACACCGCGGGTGGCGACAACGGCACCGGCTTCTGGACGCTGATGTCCGGTGGCTCGTGGCTCAACCACGGCAGCGACTCGATCGGCACCACCCCGGGCTACATGGGCCCGCTCGAGAAGCTCCAGCTCGGCTGGCTCGACTACAAGGCGGTGCCCTACGGCACCGACATGACGGTCAAGCTCGGCTCGGCCGACAAGCCGAAGTCCACGTCGTCCTACCAGGCGCTCGCAGTGACCCTGCCGGACAAGACGGTCAAGAACGACTACAACACTCCCCGCTCGGGCTCCTACGAGTGGTGGGGCGGCGCCAACGACAGCCTCAACAACACCCTGACCCGCACGGTCGACCTCACCGGTGCGACCAGCGGCTCGGTGTCGGCGTGGCTGCAGTACAACATCGAGCAGGACTACGACTACCTCTACGCCGAGGTGAGCACCGACGGCGGCGCGACCTGGAAGGACGCGGCGGCGCCGATCACCGGTCCGTCCGACAACGCCGGTCTGACCCCGTGGGCCCAGAAGACCTGGGACCTCACCCCGTACGCCGGCAAGAGCGTCCAGTTCCGCTTCCGCTACGCCACCGACGGTGGCCTGCACTTCGAGGGCCCGTTCCTCGACGACCTCGCCGTGACGGTCGGTGACCAGACGGTCTCCGACGACGTCGAGTCGGGCAACGGTGGCTGGACCGCCGCCGGGTTCACCCGGATGACGGGCTCGACCTCCGAGGTCGTCAGCCACTACTACCTGGCCGAGAACCGCACCTACACCGGTTACGACGCGACCCTCAAGACGGGTCCGTACAACTTCGGCTGGGGCAACACCAAGCCCGACTGGGTGGAGCGGTTCCCGTACCAGAACGGCCTGCTGGTCTGGTACGTCGACGGTGAGTTCACCGACAACAACACCTCGGGCCACCCCGGTGGCGGCCAGTCGCTTCCGGTCGACGCCCGTCCGGCGCCGGTGACCTTCGCCGACGGCGTCAAGCTGGGCAACCGGCGTCAGCCGTGGGACGCCACCTTCGGGCTCGAGCGCACCGACGCGGTGACCTTCCACCGCAACGGCACGGCGCTCAACGTCGCCTCGCAGCCGGCCATCCCGGTCTTCGACGACAGCGACCCGATGCGGTACTGGAGTGCGAAGAACCCCTGGTCCTCGGTCCAGGTCGCGGGCTCCGGCACCGTCATGAAGGTCAACAAGTCCGAGGACGGCGGCAACCTGCTGCAGGTCCAGGTCAGCTTCAAGTGACCTGCGCCCGGCTGACAGGGGTCAGCCGGGCGTGAGCAAGACGGCGGGCCCCCGGGAGCAATCCCGGGGGCCCGTCCGCGTGCCCCCTAGGGTGGGCGCGTGGATTTCGACGACGTGGTCATCGGTGCCGGACACAACGGGCTGACGTGTGCGGCCTACCTCGCCCGCGCGGGTCGCCGCGTCCTCGTGCTGGAGGCGAGCGACCACGTGGGCGGAGCGGCTGTCTCGGCCCAGGCGTTCCCCGGCGTCGACGCCCGCCTCTCGCGCTACTCCTACCTCGTGTCGCTGCTCCCGCGACAGGTCGTCGCCGACCTCGACCTCGACGTCGAGCTGGTCCGGCGCCGGTTCTCCTCGTTCACGCCGGTTCCCGCCGACCCGGCGACGGGCCTGCTCGTCGACACCGGTGACGAGGCCGCGACGGCGGCCGCCTTCGCGCGGCTCACCGGTGGCTCGAGCGAGTATGCCGCGTGGCAGGACTTCTACGGCCGGGTCCACCACCTCGCCCAGGAGCTCTTCCCGACGGTCCTGGAGCCGTTGCGCAGCGAGGCCGAGGCGTCCGCCCTCGTCGGCGACGACGAGCTGTGGCAGGCGCTGGTGCACCGCCCGCTCGGCGAGGTGCTGGAGAAGCACTTCTCCGACGACACGGTGCGCGGCATCGTCGCGACGGACGCGCTCATCGGCACGTTCGCCGAGATGGGGTCCCACGACCTGCGCCAGAACGTCTGCTTCCTCTACCACCTCATCGGGGGCGGCACGGGCGACTGGGACGTCCCCGTGGGCGGCATGGGTGCGGTGACGCGTGGCCTGGCCCGTGCCGCGACGGCTGCGGGTGCCGAGATCCGCACCGGCGTGCGCGTCACCGCGGTCGACCCTGCGGGAGTCGTCTCGTGGGCCGGAGGCTGGGCTCGCGCCGGGGCGATCCACGCCGCGTGCGCCCCCACGGTCCTCAACGGGTTGCTGGCCGCGACCGGGGCCGAGCCGGTGCCCACCGAGCGCGAGCCCGAGGGCGCCCAGCTCAAGGTCAACATGCTGCTCACCCGCCTGCCCCGGCTGCGGGACGAGTCGGTCGACCCCCGGGCTGCCTTCGCGGGAACGTTCCACATCAACGAGGGCTACGACCAGCTCCAGGACGCGTATGCCGCGGCCGCAGCCGGGCGGGTGCCGCAGCTGCCGCCGTGCGAGATCTACTGCCACAGCCTCTCGGACCGCTCGATCCTCAGCCCGGAGCTGGCGGCCAGCGAGGCGCAGACGCTGACGCTGTTCGGCCTGCACCTGCCGGCCCGCCTGTTCCGCGGCTCTGTCGAGGAGCACGACCAGGTCAAGGACCTGGCGCTCGCCCACACGCTGGACTCGCTGAACTCCGTCCTGGCAGAACCGATCCAGGACGTCCTCATGCGCGACGGCGAGGGCCGGTACTGCCTGGAGGCGCGCACCCCGGTCGAGCTCGAGGACGACCTCGGGCTGCCCGGCGGCAACATCTTCCACCGCTCCCTGCAGTGGCCGTGGGCCGAGTCCGAGGCCGAGGTGGGCACGTGGGGCGTGGAGACCAACCACCCGGTGGTGCGCATCGCCGGAGCCGGCGCGCGGCGCGGCGGGGGAGTCTCCGGCATACCGGGGCACAACTCGGCGATGTCGGCCTTGCAGGCCTGAGCGTCCAATTCACGGTGCCACGCGCACCCCGCACCCCCAACTAGGGCAGGATTCGACCCATGGATCGTCAGCAGGAGTTCGTCCTCCGCACCATCGAGGAGCGGGACATCCGCTTCGTGCGGCTGTGGTTCACCGACGTGCTGGGCACGCTCAAGTCAGTGGCCGTCGCGCCGGCCGAGCTCGAGGGGGCCTTCTCCGAGGGCATCGGGTTCGACGGCTCGGCGATCGAGGGCTTCGCGCGGGTCTACGAGGCCGACATGCTGGCCAAGCCGGACCCGGCGACGTTCCAGGTGCTGCCGTGGCGCGGCGACAACCCGGGCACGGCACGCATGTTCTGCGACATCACGCTGCCGGACGGGTCCCCGAGCCACGCCGACCCGCGCCACGTCCTGCAGCGGGCCCTCGGCCGTGCGTCCGACCTCGGCTTCACGTTCTACACGCACCCCGAGATCGAGTTCTACCTGCTCAAGGCGGGCTTCAAGCCCGGCGACAGTCCGGAGCCCGTCGACCACGCCGGCTACTTCGACCATGTGCCGCACGGCACCGGTCACGACTTCCGCCGCGCCGCGATCACCATGCTCGAGGCGATGGGCATCTCGGTCGAGTTCAGCCACCACGAGGGCGGGCCCGGCCAGAACGAGATCGACCTGCGCTATGCCGACGCCCTGTCGACCGCCGACAACATCATGACGTTCCGCACCGTCATCAAGGAGGTGGCGCTCGAGCAGAACATCTTCGCCTCCTTCATGCCCAAGCCCTTCGCGCAGCACCCCGGCTCGGGCATGCACACCCACATGAGCCTGTTCGACGGTGACAGCAACGCGTTCCACGAGCCCGGTGCGCCCTACCAGCTGAGCAAGGTCGGTCGGCAGTTCATCGCCGGGCTGCTGCGCCACGGCGCCGAGATCACGGCCGTGACCAACCAGTGGGTCAACTCCTACAAGCGGCTCTGGGGCGGTGGCGAGGCGCCCGCCCACCTGACCTGGGGGCACAACAACCGCTCCGCGATGGTGCGCGTGCCGATGTACAAGCCCACCAAGGGGCAGAGCAGCCGGGTCGAGGTGCGCACGCTCGACGCGGCCTGCAACCCCTACCTGGCGTTCGCGCTGATGCTGTCCGCCGGCCTCAAGGGCATCGAGGAGGACTACGCGCTGCCCGCCGAGACCGAGGACGACGTGTGGGGGCTGACCTCCTCCGAGCGCCAGGCCATGGGCATCGAGCCGCTGCCGACCTCGCTCTACGAGGCGATCCGCGTCATGGAGAAGAGCGAGCTGGTCGCCGACACCCTCGGCGAGCACGTGTTCGACTTCTTCCTGCGCAACAAGCGGGCCGAGTGGGACGACTACCGCGGCGAGATCACCCGGTTCGAGCTCGAGCGCTACCTGCCGGGCCTGTGACCTGCGGCCAGTGATCTCCGGCAGGCCGACCTCCCAGACAGCCACCCTGGCCCGGCTGGGTTTCGCCGATCCCGCGCGCGCGGGACAGCTGCTCGTCGACCCGGCCCTGGCCGGGCTCATCGACCCGCTCGACGACGTGTTCAGCGACGGGCTGCCGGACGCGCTGTCCGTCGTCGCCGACCCCGACCTCGCGCTGCTGTCCCTCGTGCGGCTCATGGAGTCGCTGCGTGCCTCCGCGCCCCGGCGCCGCGACGAGGAGGCCGAGGCCAGGGGCGTCGCGGGCCTCGTCGCCGCGCTGCGTCACCCCGGGTCCGCGCGCGACCGGCTGCTGGCGGTGCTCGGCGGCTCCACCGCCCTGGCCGACCACCTCGTGGCGCACCCCGAGCACTGGGGGAGCGTGGCCGGTGCCCAGGCGCTCACGCCGCAGGAGCGGGTGGCCGACCTGGTGGGTGCCGTGCGCGCGCCCGGCGCGCACACGGCATACGACGCGCTGCGGATCGGGTATCGCCGGCAGCTGCTCGGCATCGCAGCCCTGGACCTGACGTCGGACGACCCGGTCGCCTCGCTGCCGGAGGCGGCGGCGGCACTGGCCGACCTGGCCGAGGCCGCCCTCGAGGCGGCGCTCGAGATCGCCCTGGCCCAGGTGGGCGAGCAGGCCGAGCTGTGCGACTTCGCCGTGATCGGCATGGGCAAGACCGGCGGGCGCGAGCTCAACTACGTCAGCGACGTCGACGTCATCTTCGTGGCCGAGCCGCGCGACGGCGCCGACGAACCGGCCGCGATCGCCGCGGCGACCGCGCTGGCGACCCACCTCATGCGGGCCTGCTCCACGTCCACCGGGCAGGGCACCCTCTGGCCGGTCGACGCGGCCCTGCGACCCGAGGGCAAGAACGGCCCGCTGGTGCGCACCATCGACAGCCACCGCACCTACTACGAGCGCTGGGCCAAGACGTGGGAGTTCCAGGCCCTGCTCAAGGCCAGGGCGGTCGCGGGGGACCGGGCACTCGGCGAGGCCTACCTCGCCGCGGTGCAGCCGATGGTGTGGCAGGCCGCGTCGCGCGAGAACTTCGTCGAGGACGTGCAGGCGATGCGGCGACGCGTCGAGCAGCACGTGCCGGCGGCCGAGGCCGAGCGCCAGCTCAAGCTGGGCCCCGGTGGCCTGCGCGACGTCGAGTTCAGCGTCCAGCTGCTCCAGCTCGTGCACGGGCGCTCGGACGACTCGCTGCGCTCGGGCACGACGCTCGAGGCTCTGGACGCCCTGGCGCGCGGCGGGTACGTCGGCCGCGAGGACGCGGCGACCCTCGACGCGTCCTACCGGCTGCTGCGGACGCTCGAACACCGGATCCAGCTGTTCCGGCTGCGCCGCACCCACCTGATGCCCACGGCCGACACCGACCTGCGCCGCCTCGGCCGCGCCCTCGGGCACCGCTCCGACGCAGCCAAGGCCGTCGTCACCCAGTGGCAGCAGCAGGCGCGCGAGGTGCGGCGGATCCACGAACGGCTCTTCTACCGACCGCTGCTTGCCGCGGTCGCCAGGCTCAGCAGCAGCGAGGCTCGGCTCGGTCCCGAGGCCGCGCGAGAACGCTTGGCAGCACTGGGTTTTCGTGACCCCGCTGGGGCGATCCGCCATCTCGAGGCACTCACGTCCGGCGTCAGCCGGCGGTCGGCGATCCAGCGCACGCTGCTGCCGGTCATGCTGGGCTGGTTCGCGGACGAGGCCGACCCCGACGGTGGTCTGCTCGCCTTCCGCAAGGTCAGTGACGAGCTCGGGTCGACCCACTGGTATCTCCGGCTCCTGCGCGACGAGGGCTCCACCGCGGAGCGGCTGGCGCACACGCTGGCCCGCAGCCGGTACGCCGCCGACCTGCTGATCGGAGCCCCCGACTCGGTGGCCGTCCTGGGCGACGCCGGCGGCCTCGCGCCACGGTCGCGCGAGGACCTCGTGAAGCGGATGACGGCGGCGGCCGGGCGGCAGGACGACCCCGACCGGGCCGTCCGGGCAGCCCGGGGCATCCGCCGCCAGGAGCTCTTCCGGGTGGCCGTCGCGGACCTCACCGGCCAGCTCGACCTCGAGGGGGTCGGACGTGCCCTGACCGACCTGACGGCGGCGCTCGTCGAGACAGCCCTCGGGGTGGCCGTCCGCACCGTCGAGGAGAAGGCGGGCGCGCCCCTGGTGACGGACCTGCTCGTCGTCGGCATGGGCCGGCTCGGTGGCGGCGAGACGGGCTACGGCAGCGACGCCGACGTGATCTTCGTCCACGACCCTCGCCCCGACGCCTCCGGGGCGGTCGACGAGGCGCTCGCCCAGGAGCAGGCCCTCGAGGTCGTCCAGGAGCTGCGCCGCCTGCTGGGCTCGGCCGGTCCGGACCCGCAGCTGGGGCTGGACGCCGACCTGCGACCAGAGGGCAAGAGCGGCCCGCTCGTGCGCAGCCTGGGCAGCTACCGCACCTACTACGAGCGGTGGTCGCTCACGTGGGAGTCGCAGGCGCTGCTGCGGGCGGCGCCCATCGCGGGGGACGCCGACCTCGGGGCCCGGTTCGTCGAGCTGATCGACCCGCTGCGCTGGCCGGAGGACGGTCTCACCGACGCCCAGGTTCGTGAGATCCGCACCCTGAAGGCGCGCATGGAGGCCGAGCGGCTGCCACGGGGCGCCGACCCCAAGAGCCACTTCAAGCTGGGCCGGGGCGGGCTGTCCGACGTCGAGTGGTCGGTGCAGCTGCTCCAGATGTGCCATGCGCACGAGACCCCCGAGCTGCGGACGACGGCGACCCTCGCCGCCCTCGACGCCGCCCTGGCGGCCGGGCACCTCGACGCCGAGCGGGCCGGGGCGCTGCGGGAGTCGTGGGTCCTGGCCTCGCGACTGCGCAACGCCGCGGTGCTCTTCCGCGGCCGCCCGGTCGAGAGTGTCCCGTCGGACCTGCGCGTCGCCGACGGCATCAGCCGCATCCTCGGCGGTGAGCCCGGCTCGGGAGCCGACCTCGCCGAGACCTACCGCAAGGTCGCCCGCCGGGCGCGCTTCGCGACCGAGTCCACGTTCTACGGCGCGAGCTGACCACGGTGACAGTCGTTTCCGGGGGCTGAGACCGCGGCGGGGCGCCTCGCCGCGCCCGCCTAGACTTGGGCGCATGATGGCCACGACCGACCTGCGCGGCCGCGCGCTGGGTGTGCGCGAGCTGCGTGCGCTCCTGCCGCGGGCAGACTTCGACGTCGCGGCGGCCGTGGAGACGGTGCGCCCGATCTGCGAGGACGTGCGTCATCGCGGGGCCGTGGCCCTCTACGAGCTCGGCGAGCGGTTCGACGGCGTGCGACCGGCCAGCCTGCGGGTGCCGCAGAGCGTGCTGGACGCCGCCATCGAACAGCTCGCCCCGCAGGTCCGCGCGGCGCTCGAGGAGTCGATCACCAGGGCTCGCCTCGTGCACCAGCAGCAGCTGCCGTCGAGCCGGACCGTGAGCGTCGTGACCGGTGGCGAGGTCGAGAACCGCTGGGTGCCCGTCGACCGCGTGGGGCTCTACGTGCCCGGCGGCCGTGCCGTCTACCCGTCGAGCGTGGTCATGAACGTCGTCCCCGCGCAGGTGGCCGGGGTCGGCTCGCTGGCCGTGGCCAGCCCGCCCCAGCGCGACAACAGCGGGGTCTTCACCGGCTACCCCCACCCGACGGTCCTCGCCGCCTGCGCGTTGCTCGGCGTCGACGAGGTGTATGCCGTGGGCGGCGCCCAGGCGGTGGCCGCCTTCGCGTACGGCTTCGAGGACGCCCCGTCCGGTTCTGGGGGAGGAGAGGCCGGGGCCGAGGTGGTCTGTGAGCCGGTCAGCCTCGTGACCGGACCGGGCAACATCTACGTCGCCGCAGCCAAGCGCCACCTCAAGGGCGTCATCGGCATCGACTCCGAGGCCGGGCCGACGGAGATCATGGTCCTGGCCGACGACACCGCCGACCCCGAGCACGTCGCCTCGGACCTCGTGTCGCAGGCCGAGCACGACCCCCAGGCCGCCTCGGTGCTGGTGACCGCCAGCTCGGCGCTCGCCGACGCCGTCCAGGCCGCCGTGGCGCGCCGGGCCGCGGCGACCAAGCACTCCGAACGGGTCCAGCAGGCCCTCTCCGGACGGCAGTCGGGAGTCGTGCTCGTCGACGACCTCGACGCCGGGCTAGCGGTCGTCAACGCCTACGGCGCGGAGCACCTCGAGCTGCAGGTGGCCGACGCCGCCTCGGTGAGCAACCGGGTGCACAACGCCGGAGCCGTCTTCGTCGGACCGCACTCACCCGTCAGCCTCGGCGACTACCTCGCCGGCTCCAACCACGTCCTGCCCACCGGTGGCTGCGCCTGCCACAGCAGCGGCCTGTCGGTCGGCTCGTTCCTCAAGTCGGTGCAGGTGATCCACTACGGCTCCGACGCGCTGCGCGACGTGGCCGACCAGGTGGTGACCCTCGCCCAGGCGGAGGACCTCCCCGCCCACGGTGAGGCCGTCCAGGCCAGGTTCCCCGGCGGGACGACCGCGCCATGACCGACGCCACCACGGCAGGCATCCAGGGCCTGCTCCGCGCCGACCTGCGCGGCGGAACCCCTTACGGCGCACCGCAGCTCGACGTCCCGGTGCGGCTCAACACCAACGAGAGCTCCTACCCCGTGCCGCCCGAGGTGGTCGACGAGATCACCGCAGCGGTCGCTGGTGTCGCGCCGGGTCTGAACCGCTACCCCGACCGGGAGTTCACCGACCTGCGGACTGCCCTCGCGGCATACCTCACCGACACCTCGGCCGACCACGACGTGCTGGTGACCCCCGAGCAGGTCTGGGCGGGCAACGGGTCCAACGAGGTGCTGCAGCACCTCGTGCTGGCCTTCGGTGGTCCCGAGCGCGTGGCACTCGGCTTCACCCCCGCGTACTCCATGCACCCGATCATCAGCACCAGCGTGGGCACGACGTGGGTCGACGGGCTGCGCGGCCAGGGTGGCGAGCCGTTCGACCTCACGCCCGAGGACGCCGTGGCGCAGGTGCGCGAGCAACAGCCCCACCTGGTGTTCCTCTGCTCCCCGAACAACCCGACCGGCACGGCCCTGGGCCTGGACGTCGTCGAGGCCGTCCACGACGCCGCCGAGCGGGCCGTCGTGGTCGTCGACGAGGCGTATGCCGAGTTCGCCCGGCCGGGGACGCCGAGTGCCCTCACGCTGTTGCCCGGTCGCCAGCGGCTGGTCGTCACGCGGACCATGAGCAAGGCGTTCGCCTTCGCCGGTGGGCGGCTCGGCTACCTCGCCGCCGACCCGGCACTCGTCGACGCCCTGCGGCTCGTCCGGCTGCCCTACCACCTGTCGTCCCCGACGCAGGCGATCGCGCTGGCCGCCCTGCGCCACGCCCCGGCGATGCTGTCCACCGTCGAGGCGATCAAGGACCAGCGCGACCGCATCGTCACCGAGCTGGCTGCCCTCGGCCTCGACCCGGTGCCGAGTGACGCCAACTTCGTGCTGTTCGGCGGGCTGCCGGACGCCGCGCAGACCTGGCGCGACCTGCTCGACCGGGGAGTCCTCGTCCGCGATGTCGGCATCCCCCACTATCTTCGTGTCACGGCCGGGACCCCGGCCGAGACCGACGCCTTCCTCGCCGCGGTGGCGCAGGTGGCAGGATCGACCCGTCAGTCAGCGCCGGACAGGAGTGCGTCGTGAGTGCAGGTGACCGCACGGCCTCGTTGAGCCGCGCGACGTCCGAGTCCAGTGTCGAGCTCGAGCTCAACCTCGACGGCACGGGCGTCTCCGACATCGACACCGGGGTCCGCTTCTACGACCACATGCTGGCGTCGCTGGCCAAGCACTCGCTCATCGACCTGCGCGTCAAGGCGACCGGCGACGTCGACGTCGACGCCCACCACACGGTCGAGGACGTCGCCATCGTGCTCGGCGACGCCCTGCGCGAGGCCCTCGGCGACAAGTCGGGCATCAGCCGCTTCGGCGACGCCACCGTGCCCCTCGACGAGGCCCTGGTGCACGCCGTCGTCGACGTGGCGGGTCGTCCCTACGTCGTCCACACCGGCGAGCCCGAGGGCCAGCAGTACGTCGTGATCGGCGGCAGCTACGTCGGGTCGCTGACCCGTCACGTCTGGGAGTCCTTCGCTGGCCGGGCCGGGATCGCGCTGCACGTGCGGGTCCTCTCGGGTCGCGACCCGCACCACATCGTCGAGGCGCAGTTCAAGGCCGTCGCCCGCGCCCTGCGCGCCGCCGTGGCCCGCGACGAGCGGGTCAGCGGCGTCCCCAGCGCGAAGGGCAGCCTCTCCACGTGAGCGTCCCGTGGCAGTCCGCGCAGGGGGCGCGCGGACTGCTCCTCGTGAGCGGCGACCCCGCTCGCGTCGCGGGATGGGTGCGACGCGGACTCGTGGCGTGCCAGGTGGTGCCCCTCGGCCGCTGGTCGGCGCTGGTGCCCGCCGAGCCGGGCAGCCGCGCGAAGCCTCCGTACGACGACGCCGTCGCGGTCCTCGCGGCCCGGCCGGTGCCCGCGAGGCTGCGGCCCGCGCTCGGCTTCTACGAGGTCGAGGACCGCGCGGTCGTCACGGTCTCGCCACGTGGCTGGCGCTCGGGCCAGCGGTGGCTGGTGTGGCAGCCGGGCACAGGGGTCGGCCGACTGCAGGACCTCGAGCCGGCACGCATGGCCGACCTCGTGGGCGCAGCCGGTCGCACGGCACGCCCCGCCGAGGTCTCGAGGGTGCTGGGGGACCCGGCGGGCACCGTCGCCCAGGTGCTCGACAACCTCATGACCGCGTTGGACCTGCCGGCGCTCGACCTGTGGCGGGGCACCGTCGACCACGACCGTCAGGGCGAGGTCGTCGAACCCACCGACCGTGCCGTCCAGCGCTTCGACGCCCGGCTCGCCGAGGAGGCCCGGCACCGGGCCGAGATGGAGGGACAGACATGACCGGCACCCCGAGCGTGGTGGTGTTCGACTACGGCAGCGGCAACGTCCGCTCGGCGGTGCGCGCGCTCGAGCACGTGGGGGCTCAGGTCGAGCTGACGGCCGACCCCGCTGCCGCGCTGGCGGCCGAGGGCCTCTTCGTGCCCGGCGTGGGCAACTTCCACGCCTGCATGGCGGGCCTGCGGGCTGCCGACGGGCCCCGCGTGATCGAGACCCGGCTTGCCGGTGGCCGACCGGTGCTCGGGGTGTGCGTCGGCATGCAGGTGCTGTTCGACGGCTCCGACGAGCCGAGCGCCGACCGCGAGGAGGGCTTGGGCGAGTGGCCCGGCACGGTGGCCCGGCTGCAGGCGCCCGTGGTGCCGCACATGGGGTGGTCCGAGGTCGTGTCACCCGAGGACACCCGGCTGTTCGACGGCCTCGCCGACGAGCGGTTCTACTTCGTCCACTCGTATGCCGTGCAGTCCTGGGAGCTCGAAGCCCCCCAGGGCGCGTTCGCCTCGGTCGCGCCCCGGGTGACCTGGGCCGACCACGGTGGGCGGTTCGTGGCGGCGGTCGAGAACGGCCCGCTGTCCGCGACCCAGTTCCACCCCGAGAAGTCCGGCGACGCCGGACTGGCCCTGCTGGAGAACTGGGTGAGGACACTGTGACCACCGCGAAGAAGCGCACGACCGCCAAGCGCACCACCTCGAAGTCCACCAGGCGCTCGACCGCGAGGCGGTCGACCACCCGGCGCACCACGTCGAGACGGACCAGCAGCACGGCCTACCGGCGGCGGACCAGGCCCAAGGTGGCGACGACGGTCGGTGCTGCCCTCGGCACGCTGGTCGTCGCGTTCCTGCTCGACGCGTCGTGGCCGGTGCGCATCGGCCTGGTCGTCCTCGCGCTGCTGCTCGTCGGCGGCTACCTCGTCCTGCAGGGCCGGCGCGCCGACGTCGAGCCGGCAGAGCCCGCCCCGACCACCCCCGCCATCACCCCCGACACCAGCACCACCCCCATCACTCCGGACACCAGCGAGGACCCGCCCGCATGACCGACCTCAACCCCCAGGACCTGCCCCGCCTCGAGCTGCTCCCCGCCGTCGACGTCCAGGGCGGTCGCGCCGTCCAGCTCGTCCAGGGGGTCGCCGGCAGCGGAGGCGAGTTCGGCGACCCGTGGGAGGCCGCCCTCGCCTGGCAGGAGCAGGGTGCCGAGTGGCTGCACCTCGTCGACCTCGACGCGGCGTTCGGCCGCGGGTCCAACCGCGAGCTGCTCGCCGACATCGTGGGACGCCTCGACATCCGTGTCGAGATGAGCGGCGGCATCCGCGACGCCGAGTCCCTCGAGGCCGCGCTCGCGACCGGCTGCCGACGGGTCAACCTCGGCACCGCGGCGCTCGAGGACCCCGAGTGGACGGCCGCCGCCATCGCCGAGCACGGAGACCGGGTCGCGGTCGGGCTCGACGTGCGGGGCACCACCCTCGCCGCGCGCGGCTGGACCCAGGAGGGTGGCGACCTCTGGGAGACGCTGGACCGGCTCGACCGTGAGGGCTGTGCCCGCTACGTCGTCACCGACGTCAACAAGGACGGCATGCTCAAGGGGCCCAACCTCGAGCTGCTGCGCGACGTGTGCGCGCGCACCGACCGCCCGGTCGTGGCGTCGGGCGGCGTGTCGACCCTGGCCGACGTCGAGGCCATCCGTGCCCTGGTGCCTCTGGGCGTCGAGGGTGCCATCGTCGGCTCGGCGCTCTATCGCGGGGCGTTCACGCTCCCGGACGCCCTCGACGTCGCGGGGCGACCGTGACGAGTGGGCACGGAGCCGACCACCACGCTGCCGCCGGGCACGACTCGGCCGGCATCCCGTTCGGCGGTCGCGAGCTGACCAGCACCGGCTTCGACGGCGACACGGGTGCGGCCGACGCCGCCCTGGTCGCCGCGCTGGAGGACCCCGCCGACGAGCGTCAGCTGATGGCGGCGGTGTCGAGCGCACGGCTGCTCGTGCCGATCGTCGCCGAGCCCGCCGAGGTCGACACCTCCGGCGAGCTGGCCGTCGAGAAGCAGACCGACATGGCCGCCGTGACGCTGATCGCGCCGGACGGCACCCGGGCGCTGCCCGTGTTCACGTCGATGGAGGCCCTGACGGCGTGGGACCCCTCGGCGCGGCCGGTCCCGGTGACGGCTGCCCGGGCGGCGCAGGCCGCCGTGTCCGAGCGGTGCGACGTGATGGTCGTCGACGTCGCGGGAGACCGTGCGGTGGCCCTGCGCCCCAGCATGGTGTGGGCCCTGGCACAGCAGCGCGACTGGCTGCCGGCGCACGAGGACGAGGTCGTCGCCCGCGCCGTGGTCAGGGCCGTGCGCGAGCACCCCGCCGTCGTCGCGCACACGCTCTCGCCCGGTGCGCCGGGTGAGGGCGTCGTGCGGATCGAGCTCGAGCTGCAGCCGGGCCTGACCAACGACGAGGTGCAGCAGGTCGCCACCGCCGTGGGGGAGCAGCTCGCCACCGACGGCGAGGTCCGGGCCCGGATCGACGGCCTGGCGTTCGCCATCCGCTGACCCGGCGCAGCCAGCCGGTCAGGCGTGGGGCGGCGCGAGCTCCGTGACCCCCACGACGGCCGACACCGGCAGCGCGGCATAGAGGTGGGGAAAGGTCTCGCCGGTCTCGGGGTTGCCGACCTCGAAGACGGGCGGCTCGGGCAGCCGTGCCTCGTCGATCTCCAGCAGGAGCAGGGGACCGGGGACGTCCCCGAAGAAGGCGCGCCGCACCACCGGCCACTGCTGCGCGGAGGAGCAGTGGATGAAACCCTCCTGCGCGAGGCTGCGTCCCCGGGTCGACTGCGTGTAGCTGCCGGACTCCGTCGCGGCCTTCCAGTGCTCCGGCTCGGCCAGGTGCCAGATCGTCACGACGGCGAACCTACTCCCGACCGCCGGGTGGCGAGCCCCCAGCCCCGCCCGCCAGGGCGCGCCGGCCCGCCCACCGGCCCGCATGCCAGCACGCGCACTGCGTCAGGAGCGAAAACGGTTTGGCCTCTGTCGCACCCCGGTGTCAGAGTGGAGGCATGCTGCTGGCCCGAGACCGTTACCGCCGTGTGCTGGCGAGCGCTGCCCTGCGCCGCGCCCTCGTCCTGGGGTTCCTGGTCCGGATGCCGATCTTCGCCGGTGGCGTGGTCATCACCCTCCACGTCGTGAGCCACCTGCACCGCAGCTACGGTGCGGCCGGGCTGGTCTCCGCCGCGGCGACGATCGCCATCGCGGTCAGCGGTCCTTGGCGCGGCCGGTTGCTCGACCAGCGCGGGCTGCGCCGGGTCGTCGTGCCCTCGATCGTCGTGGCTGCCGTGTGCTGGTCGATCGCGCCCTTCGCGTCCTACTGGTGGTTGCTGGCGCTGGCCGCGCTCGCCGGCCTGTTCGTGATCCCGTCCTTCTCGATCATCCGCCAGGCCGTCATCGCCGCGGTGTCCGAGGACGACCGCCGCACCGCCATCTCGCTCGACGGGGTCGCGGTCGAGCTGTCGTTCATGGTCGGCCCCGCCGTGGGGGTCTGGGCCGCGACGATGTGGCCGACCCAGTGGGTGCTGTTCGTCATCGAGATGCTCGGTGTCGCGGCCGGCGTGCTCCTGTGGGTCGCCAACCCCCGGCTGCACGACGAGTCCGCCCCGACGACGACCGACGAGCAGGGGACTCCCGCCGAGGTGGTCCGGCCCGCTCGCAGCGGGTGGTTCCGTGCGCGGTTCATCGCGATCTGCCTCTCGGCGGCGGCGACGACCGTGGTGCTCGGCGGTTCCGACATCGGGATCGTGGCGGCCCTGCGCGGCTTCGACGCCCAGTCCTCGATCGGGTGGGTCCTCGCGGTCTGGGGCTTCGGCTCGCTCGTCGGCGGGCTGGTCTACGGCGGACTGCGCCATCCCATCTCGGCCTTCTGGCTGCTCGGTGCCCTCGCCCTCGTGACCGCGCCCATGGCCCTGGCCGGGGGTGCGCTGTCGCTGGCGGCGCTGTCCTTCGTCGCCGGCCTGCTCTGCGCCCCGACGATCACGGCGACCGTCGACCAGGTCAGCCGGGTCGTCCCGGCCTCTGCTCGCGGCGAGGCGATGGGCTGGCACGGCTCGTTCATGACCGGCGGCATGGCGCTGGGGGCACCGATGGCCGGGTTCGCCATCGACCAGCGCGGCTGGCAGGCGGGATTCCTCGTCGTCGCGGTGGCCGGTCTGCTCGTCGCCGTGCTGGGGGCCGTCGCGACCTCGACGCGCGGCCGCGGCCGCAGGACCCGGGTCGCCGCTGCTGCCGCGTCGCCCGAGCCGGCCGTCGGTCGCTAGCAGCCGACGTGCACAGCAACGAGTTCGGGCAGCCGGTCGGCCGACCCGTCCCCGGCTGGTCGCCCCGGCCCGGGGTCGCCCCGGTGACGCTGGTCGGCCGCACCTGCCGGGTCGAGGCCGCCGGGCCGCAGCACGTCGACCGACTCCACCAGGCCCTCGACGTCGAGAGCGCCCCGAGCATCTGGGCCTACTACCCGGAGGGGCCCTATGCCCGGGCCGCAGACCTGGGGGAGTGGGTGTCCGCCCTCGACTCCGACCCCACCTGCGCGCCGTATGCCGTGCTTGCACCCGACGGCGCGGGCCTCGGGATCGCGAGCTACCTGCGGATCGACCCGGCGAACGGCTCGATCGAGGTGGGCGGAATCGTCATGTCCGACGCCCTCCAGCGCACCACCGCGTCGACCGAGGCGATGTACCTCATGATGCGGCACGCGTTCGACGACCTCGGCTACCGGCGCTACGAGTGGAAGTGCGACTCGACGAATGCTCCGTCACGCAGGGCGGCTGGCCGCTACGGCTTCAGCTACGAGGGGACCTTCCGCAACGCGACGGTCTACCGCGGACGCAACCGCGACACCGACTGGTACTCCGTCGTCGACGACGAGTGGCCGGTGCTGCGGGCCGAGTTCGAGCGGTGGCTGGCCCCAGCCAACTTCGACGCCGACGGCACCCAGCACACCGCGCTCGACATGGCCGGTGCGCTGGGCCACCCCGTGGTCAAGGCGCCCCAGGACCGCTGAGGTCAGACGACCGATCCGGTGAGCTTCTCGCCGGGGCCCTGACCGGGGGCATCGGGGATCACGGAGGCCTCACGGAACGCGAGCTGGAGCGACTTGAGCCCGTCGCGCAGGGGTGCCGCGTGCTGGCTGCCGAGGTCCGGGGCCGCAGCCGTGATGAGGCCGGCGAGGGCGTTGATGAGGCGGCGAGCCTCGTCGAGGTCGAGGTGCTCCTGGGCGTCCGGGCCCTCGGCGAGGCCACACTTGACCGCGGCGGCGCTCATCAGGTGGATCGCCGCGGTGGTGATCACCTCGACCGCCGGCACCTCCGCGATGTCACGGGTGGCCTGCGCGGTGGGGTCGGGATTGGGAGATTCACTGCTCACGCTGGTAGCCTTCCAGATCGACCGGCCGTGCCCGGAGCTGGGGTGACCCAGCACCAGGCCCGGTGTGCAAGTGAAGCAGCACCTGCTTCCACCCGCGTCGACCATGTGGTCGCCGGGTTCCCGAGGTCACCGAGGCCACGGCCGCGGGGCGCGAGCCACGCGGCATACAGCGCCTCCGGTGGTTCCGAGACCGATCAGGTGAGGCTTTCCGCGCACGGCAGCGGGGAGCCTTTTCTCGTTGTTGCGGCCGGACCACAGATTCCCGATGAAGGAGCACCAACATCAGCGAGCCTCGTATCAACGACCGCATCCGGGTTCCGGAGGTGCGGTTGGTTGGACCCAACGGAGAGCAGGTCGGCATCGTTCGCGTCGAAGACGCGCTGCGCCTTGCCGCCGAGGCTGACCTCGACCTCGTCGAAGTCGCCCCGATGGCCAAGCCTCCGGTCGCCAAGCTCATGGACTTCGGCAAGTTCAAGTACGAAGCAGCCATGAAGGCGCGGGAAGCCCGCAAGAACCAGGTGAACACGGTCATCAAGGAGATCAAGCTCCGCCCCAAGATCGACCCGCACGACTACGGCACCAAGAAGGGCCACGTCGAGCGGTTCCTCAAGGGCGGTGACAAGGTCAAGGTGACGATCATGTTCCGCGGCCGCGAGCAGTCCCGCCCCGAGCTGGGCTACCGCCTGCTCCAGCGCCTCGCCGAGGACGTCCTCGAGCTCGGCACCGTGGAGTCGGCCCCCAAGCAGGACGGTCGCAACATGATCATGGTCCTGGCCCCGACCAAGAAGAAGTCCGAGGCCAAGGCCGAGCAGCGCCGGGCCCGCACGACCACGCCGGACTCGCCCAGCGAGACCGCCGAGGCCGAGGCCACCGAGGCCAGCCAGGTCGTTGAGGCCAGCCAGGTCGTCGAGACGCCCGAGGTCACCGCCGATGCCGCGACCGAGGTCGAGGCGCCGCAGGAGACCAAGGCCGCACCGGCCGAGTAGCAGCCCGGGCGACCACGCCCCGCACCACCCAGACCAGCAGAACGAACCAGCAGCACCAGACAGAAGGAGATCGGCAGCCATGCCGAAGATGAAGACGCACTCGGGCGCGAAGAAGCGCTTCCGCATCACCGGCAAGGGCAAGGTCATGCGCGAGCAGGCCGGCGGTCGCCACCTGCTCGAGCACAAGTCCTCGCGCTACACCCGGTCGATCGCGAACGACGTCGAGGTGTCCAAGCCGGACGCCAAGAAGGTCAAGAAGCTCCTCGGCCGCTGAGCCGAGCCCACCCCCACCAGCACCACCGGGCTCAGCACACAGCAGCCTCGGAACTTTAGACAGCAAGGAGAACTCACGTGGCACGCGTGAAGCGGGCAGTCAACGCCCAGAAGAAGCGCCGGGTCGTCCTCGAGCGCGCCAGCGGCTACCGCGGTCAGCGCGGTCGTCTCTACCGCAAGGCCAAGGAGCAGGTCACCCACTCCCTCGGGTACGCCTACCGCGACCGTCGCGCCCGCAAGGGTGACTTCCGTCGCCTCTGGATCCAGCGCATCAACGCCGGCGCCCGCGCCAACGGCATGACGTACAACCGCTTCATCCAGGGCCTCAAGGCCGCTGAGATCGAGGTCGACCGTCGCATGCTGGCCGAGCTGGCCGTCAACGACGAGGCTGCCTTCACCGCCCTGGTGGAGATCGCCCGCGCCAACGTGCCGGCCACGGCCGGCGCCAACGCCTGATCGAAGCGATCCCTCCGGGCACACCAGAGCGCCGGGACATGCCCCCGCTGACGACCCCCTTGACCAACGCACGGTCGGACCGGGTCAAGGCGGTGCGGGCGTTGTCCCGGCGCTCGGTGCGTGACCGGACCGGCCGGTTCCTCGCCGAGGGACCCCAGTCGGTGCGCGAGGTCGTCGTGCACCACCCCGAGCGCGTCCTCGACGTGTACGTCACGTCGGAGGCGCGGACCCGCCACGCCGACATCCTCGCCGCCGCCGAGGCCGCCGACCTCTTCGTCCACGAGGTCACCGACGAGGTCCTGGCCGCGATGTGCGACACCCCGACGCCCCAGGGCGTCGCCGCCGTGTGCCGTGTCGTCACGGCGACCCTCGACGAGGTCCTGGCCGGCTCGCCCCGGTTGCTGGTCCTGCTCACCAACGTCCGCGACCCGGGCAACGCCGGGACCGTCCTGCGCGGTGCCGATGCCGCCGGGGCGGCCGCCGTCCTCGTCAGCGGCTCCTCGGTCGACCTCCACAGCCCCAAGGTCGTCCGCTCGACGGCCGGCTCGCTGTTCCACCTCCCCGTGGTCACCGGCCTGGACATCGACGACACCCTGGGCCGGCTGCGCGAGGCGGGCATCAGGTTGCTGGCCGCGGACGGTGCCGGCACCACGCTGCTCCCCGACGCAGACCTCTCCGGCCCGCACGCGTGGGTGATGGGCAACGAGGCGTGGGGCCTGCACGAGTCGGTCCGCGACCTGTGTGACGACGTGGTGCGGGTCCCGATCCACGGCAAGGCCGAGTCCCTCAACCTCGCCATGGCCGCAACCATCTGCCTCTTCGCCTCTGCGGGCGCACAGAACCGTTAAGGTCGGCGCCATGGACTTCACGCCCGGGATGGTGATGGACACCGAGTCCGCCAGCATCGCCGCCGAGCTGATCCCGGACGGTCTGGTCGCGGCCGACGGCGACGGGAAGATCCTGTTCCTCAACACCCGTGCCACTCGCCTCCTGGGGCGCTCCCGCGAGGAGTGCGTCGGCGCCGACATCCGCGAGGTGGTCGACCTCCAGGACAGCGACGGCACCTCGTGGTGGGAAGTGACCAACCCGTGGGGCGGCCTGCGCATCCGCACCGGCCACCGCGAGCGGCTGCTGCGGCTGCGGCACAACGGCCGTGAGGTGCTGGTCACCGCGAAGTACCTGCGGCCCGGCCGCAATCAGCCGGTCAACCGGGTCAACATCCTCATGCGTGACGCGGCCTACCGTCGTCGCGCCGAGGCCGAGAACGCCGCCGTCATCTCGACCGTGGCCCACGAGCTCCGTTCGCCGCTCACCTCCGTCAAGGGGTTCTCGTCGACCCTGCTGCGGCGCTGGGACCGGTTCAGCGACGACCAGAAGCGGCTGATGCTCGAGACCATCGAGGCCGACGCCGACCGGGTCACCCGGCTCATCACCGAGCTGCTCGACGTCTCGCGCATCGACGCGGGTCGGCTGCAGATCCGTCCCCAGCCGATCGACGTCCAGGCCGTCTTCGGCCGGCACGTCGAGCGCGCGGTCGCCAGTGGGCACCAGGCCGACCGGTTCACCGTGACGGTGGACGAGCCGCTCCCCGAGGTGTGGGCCGACCCCGACCGCCTCGACCAGATCCTGTCCAACCTCATCGAGAACGCCCTGCGCCACGGCGAGGGCACCGTCACGCTGGGGGCTGCCACCGCGGAGTCCGACGGCCAGGAGGGGCTGGAGGCCCGCGGTCACGCGGGACCCGGTGTCGACCTCGTCATCAGCGACGAGGGCAGGGGTATCGACCCCGCGCACCGCGACCTGGTGTTCAGCCGGTTCTGGCACGGGTCCGGACGGGGCAGCACCGGCCTGGGGCTCTACGTCGTCAAGGGCCTCGTCGAGGCCCACGGCGGCAGGGTGCGCGTGGAGTCGTCCACGACTGGCGGCGCCCAGTTCCGGCTCAGCCTGCCGTCCAACCCGCCCGACTACCTCGCCTGACCGGCGACCAGCTCGCCTGACCGGACCGGCCGGGCCCGGGAACCGCCCGCTGCGTGGAATGCGGTTGCCTGCCGGCGCCGTCGTCGGGGATGGTGGGTGCCATGGCAGCCGCACCGCAGCGATTTACCGCGCCTTCGGTCGCGGCTGCTGCGCTGCGCTGAGGGCTCACCCGCCGCCCGGGCGACCGGGCCGCCGTGCCGGCCACCCGGCATACCCCTCACGCACGCCACTCGCCTCCGGAGGCTTCGCACAGGCCCCCTAGACTTCGGTGCGCCGCGCCGCCCAGACCAGAGTGGAAACGTGATGTCAGGACCCAACAAGCAGTACGACCCCGTCGAGGTCGCCGCCCTCGACCCGGCCGTGGTGGAGCAGGCCGTGGCCGACGCCCGCGAGGCCATCGCCGCCGCCGGGACGCTCGACGAGCTCAAGGCGGCGCGGTTGGCGCACCAGGGCGAGAAGAGCCCGCTGGCCCTCGCCAACCGCGAGATCGGCGCCCTCCCACCGAGCGCCAAGGCGGAGGCCGGCAAGCGGGTCGGCCAGGCCAAGGGGCAGGTCGCCCAGGCGCTCGCAGCCCGACAGGCCGAGCTCGAGGCCGACCGCGACCGCCGCATCCTCGTCGAGGAGACCGTCGACCTCACCGTGCGGGTGCCRCGCCGCCGGCTCGGCGCCCGGCACCCGATCAGCCTCGTGACCGAGCGGGTCGAGGACATCTTCGTGTCGATGGGCTGGGAGATCGCCGAGGGCCCCGAGCTCGAGTCCGAGTGGCTGAACTTCGACGCGCTCAACATGCACGCCGACCACCCGGCCCGCCAGGAGCAGGACACCTTCTTCGTCGAGCCGGCCGGCTCCGGGCTCGTCCTGCGCACCCACACCTCGCCGGTGCAGGTGCGCACGATGCTCGCCCACGAGCCGCCCATCTACGTCCTGTGCCCGGGCAAGGTCTTCCGCACCGACGACCTCGACGCGACGCACACCCCGGTCTTCCACCAGTTCGAGGGACTCGTGGTCGATGAGGGCATCACCATGGCGCACCTCAAGGGCACCCTCGACGCGTTCGTCCAGCGACTGTTCGGTGAGGGCATCGTGACGCGGCTGCGCCCCAACTACTTCCCGTTCACCGAGCCGAGCGCCGAGATCGACTGCCGCTGCTGGATCTGCGGTGGCTCCGGGTCCCTCGACGGCGAGCGCTGCCGCACCTGCGGCGGCACCGGCTGGATCGAGCTGGGCGGGTCCGGCATGGTCAACCAGCGGGTGCTGCGCGCGGCCGGCGTCGACACCGACCGCTACACGGGCTTCGCCTTCGGCCTCGGCATCGAGCGCTCGCTCATGCTGCGCCACGGGGTGGGCGACATGCACGACATCGTCGAGGGAGACGTGCGGTTCTCCCAGCAGTTCGGAATGGAGATCTGATGCACGCCCCCCTGTCCTGGTTGCGCGAGCTGGCGGACGTCCCTGCGGACGCCACCGGTGCGGACGTCGCCGCCGCGCTGGTGAGGGTCGGCCTCGAGGAGGAGGGCCTGCACGGCGGTGACCTGTCCGGGCCGCTCGTGGTCGGACGCGTGCTCACCGTGCAGCCCGAGCCGCAGAAGAACGGCAAGACGATCAACTGGTGCACGGTCGACGTCGGCCAGCACGGCCAGCAGCTCACCGAAGGCAAGGCCCAGGAGATCGTCTGCGGCGCGCACAACTTCGAGCCGGGCGACCTCGTCGTCTGCGTGCTGCCCGGGGGAGTCCTGCCGGGCGGGTTCGAGATCTCCGCGCGCAAGACCTACGGCCACGTCTCGAACGGCATGATCTGCAGCCTGGCCGAGCTCGGCCTCGGCGACGACCACACCGGCATCATCGTCCTGTCCCGCCTGCTCGGTGAGGAGGCTGCTGCCGCGCTCGAGCCCGGCCAGGACGCCATCGCCCTGCTCGGGCTGGCCGACGAGGTGGTCGAGGTCAACGTGACCCCCGACCGCGGGTACTGCTTCTCGATGCGCGGGATCGCGCGCGAGTACGCCCTGTCCACGGGCCGTGCCTTCCGCGACCCCGCCGACCTCGAGGTCGCGTCGCCCAACGACCGCGGGTATGCCGTGCACCTCACCGACGGTGCGCCGATCGACGGGCGCGACGGGTGCGACCGCTACGTCGCCCGCGTCGTCCGTGGGGTGGACACGACGGCCACCAGCCCCCAGTGGATGCAGAAGCGGCTCACCCAGGTCGGCATGCGCCCGATCTCGCTCGCCGTCGACGTGACCAACTACGTGATGATGCTGCTCGGCCAGCCGCTGCACGCCTTCGACCTCGACACGCTGTCCGGTTCCGTCGGCACGCGGCGGGCCAGCGCCGGGGAGCGGCTCACGACGCTCGACGACGTGGCGCGCCCCCTCGACCCCGAGGACCTGCTCATCGTCGACGGGTCGGACACGCCCCTCGCGATCGCCGGGGTCATGGGCGGCGCGGCGAGCGAGGTCACCGACAGCACGACCAACGTGCTCATCGAGGCTGCTCACTTCGACCCGACCACCGTGGCCCGGTCGTCACGCCGACACCGCCTCACGACCGAGGCGTCCAAGCGCTTCGAGCGTGGCGTCGACCCGGCGGTCGCGGCAGCGGCAGCCCAGCTCGCGGTCGACCTGCTCGTCGAACACGGGGGTGGCACCGCCGACGAGGGAGTGACCGACGTCGACTACCGCGTGCCCGCTGTGGGCTTCGCCTTCGACACGAGCCTGCCGACCCGCTACGTCGGGGTCGACTACCCGCGCGACGAGGTCCTGGCCACCCTGCGCGCCATCGGCTGCGAGGTGACCGAGGGCTCCTCGCCCACCGACGTCACCGTGCTGCCGCCGAGCTGGCGCCCGGACCTGACCAACGGCCCGGAGCTCGTCGAGGAGGTCGCCCGCGTCCGTGGCTACGACCAGATCCCCTCGGTGCTGCCACAGCCCAAGTCGGCCGGCCGCGGCCTGACCCACGCCCAGCGCACCCGCCGCGTCATCGCGACGACCCTGGCCCAGCAGGGGCTGACCGAGGTGCTGAGCTACCCGTTCGTGGCGCCGGGGCTGTTCGACCAGCTCGGCTACCCGGCGCAGGACGAGCGTCGCGCCGCCGTGCGCCTGTCCAACCCGCTGTCCGACGAGGCGCCGCTCATGCGCACCTCCGTGCTCGACACGGTGCTCGACACCCTGCGTCGCAACGTCGCTCGCGGGTCGCGCGACGTCGCGGTCTACGAGATCGGACTGGTCACCCGGGCATCCGCGACCCCCACGAGCGCACCGGTCCCCGGGATCGACACGCGCCCTGACGAGCAGACCCTCGCCGCGATCCTCGGCGCCGTGCCCGCCCAGCCGCGACAGGTGGCCTTCGCGGCCTCCGGCGAGGTGGAGCAGGGCGGGCCGTGGGGTCCGGCACGCCCGGTCGACGCGGCCGATGCCGTCGCCTGGGCCACGTCGGTAGCCGCCGCCATCGGGCTCGAGCTCGTCGTCTCCGCGGCTGACCGGGCACCGTGGCACCCCGGGCGCTGTGCCGCGCTCTCGCTCGCGGACGGCACGGTCGTCGGCCACGCCGGTGAGCTCCACCCCAAGGTCGTGGCAGCCCTCGGGCTGCCCGCCCGCACGGTGGCCGGTGAGCTCGACGTCGACGCGCTCGTGGCCGCCAGCGGCACCCCGGTCCAGGCGCGACCGCTGTCGACCTTCCCGGTGGCCCACACCGACGTCGCGCTCGTCGTCGACGAGTCCGTGCCGGCCGCCCGGGTCGAGGCAGCACTGCGCGAGGGCGCGGGCGAGGGGCTGGAGTCGCTCGTGCTGTTCGACGTCTACCGCGGCGAGCAGACGGGCGAGGGCAAGAAGTCGCTGGCCTACCGCCTCACCTTCCGCGCCACTGACCGCACCCTCACGACCGACGAGGTGAGCGCGCTGCGTGACAAGGCGGTGGCCGCCGCTGCCGCGGCGACCGGCGCCGTGCAGCGGTGACGCAGTCCGTCGCCGTGGTGACCGGTGCCTCGCGGGGCATCGGTCGCCACCTCGCGGACGCGCTCCAGCAGCACGGCTATGCCGTGGAACGCGGCTCGCGCGCCGTCGCCGACGTGACGGACCGGGTGGCGGTCGAGGCGTGGGTCGGGGAGGTCGTGGACCGTCACGGCCGCGTCGACCTGCTCGTCAACAACGCCGGGGTCATCGACGCCGAGGTCCCGCTCGAGGAGTCCGACCCCGACGACTGGTGGTCGACGGTGGCGACCAACGTCCTCGGCCCCTACCTCGTCACCCGGGCAGTGCTCCCGCACATGCTCGCGGCGGGGTCGGGTCGCGTCGTCAACCTCAACAGCGGCGCCGGCGTCCGGCCCTCTGACGTCGCGACGGCCTACAACGTGAGCAAGACCGCCCTGGCGCGGCTCACGGGGTCGACCCACCTGTCCGGCCGGGACCGTGGGGTGTTCGCGTTCGACCTCGCGCCAGGGGTCGTCCGGACCGACATGGCCCGCGCGATGCAGGCCCACCACGACCGCACGGAGTGGACCGAGCCCGGGGAGGTGTCCGCCCTCGTGCTGGCGATGGCGGACGGCAGGCTCGATGCCTGGTCGGGCCGGATGGTGCGCGTGGGGGCCGACACGGTCGACACCCTCGTGACCCGCGCCGCCGCCGGGCTGCGCGACGTCGACCGCACCATCACGCTGGTGCCCTGGGGCGACACCGACCCGCTGGGATAGGCGCTGCATAGGTTCACGGTTGCATGTATAGTCATGCATATGGTGACTGTGGCCGTGGCCGGTGCGAGCGGGTATGCCGGGGGTGAGCTCCTCCGGCTGCTGCTGGCGCACCCCGAGGTGGAGATCGGTGCGTTGACGGCTGGGTCGAGTGCCGGTCGCCTACTCGGCCCGATCCACCCGCACCTGACCCCGCTTGCCGGGCGCACCGTCGAGGACACCACCCCCGAGACGCTTGCCGGTCACGACGTCGTCTTCCTCGCCCTGCCGCACGGGCACTCCGCCTCGCTCGCGGGGCAGCTGCCCGCGGAGACCGTGGTGATCGACTGCGGCGCGGACTTCCGGCTGCGTGACGAGAAGGCGTGGACGACGTTCTACGACACCCCGTATGCCGGGTCGTGGGCCTACGGGCTGCCCGAGCTCCCGCTCGCCGGTGGGGGTCGCCAACGCGAGGCGCTCAGCGGCACGCCGCGGATCGCCGTGCCCGGCTGCTACCCGACGGCGGTGACCCTGGCGCTCGCGCCGGGCTTCGCGGCCGGGCTGCTCGCGACCGAGGACGTCGTGGTCGTCGCCGCCTCGGGCACCTCCGGGGCCGGGAAGTCCCTCAAGCCACACCTGCTGGGTGCCGAGGTGATGGGTGCCATGTCGCCGTACGGCGTGGGTGGCACGCACCGGCACACCCCCGAGATCGAGCAGAACCTCACAGCGGCCGGGGCCGGGGAGGTCCGGGTCTCGTTCACCCCGACCTTGGCCCCCATGCCCCGCGGCATCCTCGCGACCTGCACCGCCCGGCTCACCGAGGCCGGCGCCGGAGCCGGCGCGACCGGCATACGGCAGGCGTGGGAGGCGGCGTACGCCGACGAGCCGTTCGTGCACCTCCTGCCCACTGGTCAGTGGCCGTCCACCGCCAACGTGCTCGGGAGCAACTGCGTCCACGTCCAGGTCGCACTCGACGAGCGCGTCGGGCGCGTGGTCGTGGTCGCGGCCGTGGACAACCTCACCAAGGGCACGGCGGGTGCGGCGGTGCAGTGCATGAACCTCGCCCTCGGCCTGCCCGAGACAGCCGGCCTCCCGGTGGCGGGGGTGGCGCCGTGAGCCTTCCCCTGCACCTGATGAGGCATGCCGAGCCGGTCGCCTTCGTGCGGCTGCCGGCGGGCGAGGAGCCGACCTGGGACTGGCGGACCGGCCCCTTGGCGTCGATCACCTACACCGACAGCGAGACGTCGGTCGTCTGCGCCTTCACCTCCGTCCCGCAGGGCGGGGTCCGCGTCCAGGGGCCCCTCACCGCCTTTGAGATCGCCGGGCCGCTCGACTTCTCGACGGTCGGGGTCCTCTCCGGGCTGCTCGAGCCCTTGGCCAAGCAGGGCATCAGCATCCTGGCGCTGTCGACCTACGACACCGACTGGATCCTGATCGAGGCCCAGCACGCCGACGAGGCCATGGCGACGTGGAAGCGGGACGGCAACACCGCCGCGCCCGCCAGGCTCTCCGGAGGCGGCTCATGAGCGTGACGGCGGCCCGGGGGTTCCGCGCCGCCGGCGTGGCGGCCGGGCTCAAGACGACCGGAGCCCCTGACCTCGCCCTCGTCGTCAACGACGGACCCGACCACCACGGGGCCGCGGTCTTCACCAGCAACCGCGTCGAGGCCGCACCCGTGACCTGGTCGCGGCAGTCCTCGAGTGACGGCCGGGTCGACGCGGTCGTGCTCAACTCCGGTGGCGCCAACGCCTGTACCGGTATGCAGGGCTTCGCCGACACCCACGCCACCGCCGAGAAGGTCGCCGACKTGCTCGCCATCTCGTCGCACGACGTGGTGGTCTGCTCGACCGGCCTCATCGGCGAGCTGCTGCCCATGGACAAGGTCCTCGCCGGTGTCGAGGCTGCGGCAGGCGAGCTGGACCCCGACGGCGGCGAGGCCGCGGCCGTGGCGATCAAGACCACCGACACGGTCCACAAGGTCGCCGTCACGACGCGCGACGGCTGGACGGTCGGCGGGATGGCCAAGGGTGCCGGCATGCTCGCCCCGGCGCTCGCGACGATGCTCGTCGTCGTCACCACCGACGCAGTGGTGGCTCCCAGTGAGCTCAAGGGCGTCCTGCGGGCCGCCACGGCGACGACCTTCGACCGGATCGACTCGGACGGCTGCCAGTCCACCAACGACACCGTCCTCCTGCTGGCCTCCGGGGCCTCGGGTGTGGCGGTCGGGGCCGACGACCTGGCCGCGGCCGTCACGGAGGTCTGCGGTGACCTCGCGCGCCAGCTCATCGCGGACGCCGAGGGGGCGCACCACGACATCGCCATCGAGGTGCGGACGGCCGCGTCGGAGGCCGACGCCCTCGAGGTGGCCCGGTCGATCGCCCGCAACAACCTGTTCAAGTGCGCGGTCTTCGGCAACGACCCCAACTGGGGCCGCGTGCTCGCCGCGGTCGGCACCACGGCGGCGGACTTCGACCCGCTCACGCTGGACGTCTCGATGAACGGCGTCCAGGTGTGCCGGGCCGGCGGCGTCGGCGAGGACCGCAGCCTCGTCGACCTCACCCCGCGTGAGGTGCACGTCGTCGTCGACCTGCACGCCGGGGACCAGACCGCGACCGTCTGGACCAACGACCTGACCCACGACTACGTCCACGAGAACTCGGCCTACTCCTCATGACCTCGCCCTCCCAGGCCACCGGCCTGCCCACCAACACCGTCCGTGGACACATCGGCGCTGCCGCGCTACGCGTCGCCCAGGGCAAGGCCCAGACGCTCGTCGAGGCGCTGCCCTGGCTCGAGCAGTTCCGCGGCGCCCTCGTCGTGGTCAAGTACGGCGGCAACGCGATGGTCGACGACGACCTCAAGGCCGCCTTCGCGCAGGACGTCGCCTTCCTGCGGTATGCCGGGCTGCGCCCCGTCGTCGTGCACGGCGGGGGTCCGCAGATCGCGGCGATGCTCGACCGGCTGGGCCTGCACAGCGAGTTCCGGGGTGGCCTGCGGGTGACGACGCCCGAGGTGATGGACGTCGTCCGGATGGTGCTCACCGGTCAGGTGGGCCGCGAGCTGGTGGGCCTGCTCAACCAGCACGGCCCGGTGGCCGTCGGGCTGTCCGGTGAGGACGCCGGGCTGTTCGGGGCGCGCAGGCGTGGCACGGAGGTCGACGGTGAGGCGGTCGACCTCGGCCTGGTCGGCGACGTCGTCACCGTCAACCCCGGCGCCGTGCAGGACATCCTCGACGCCGGGCGCATCCCCGTCGTGTCGACCGTCGCGCCCGACCTCGACGTCGACGGGCAGGTGCTCAACATCAACGCCGACACCGCCGCGGCCGCGCTCGCCGTCGCCCTCGGCGCGCACAAGCTGGTCATGCTCACCGACGTCGAGGGCGTCTACGCCAACTGGCCGGACCGCGACTCGCTCCTGTCGTCACTGCGCGTCAGCGGGGCCAGGGAGCTGCTGACACGGGTCGACTCCGGCATGATCCCCAAGCTCGAGGCCTGCATCCGGGCCGTCGACGAGGGCGTGCCGCAGGCGCACGTCATCGACGGCCGGCAGCCGCACTCTCTGCTGCTCGAGGTGTTCACCTCCGAGGGCATCGGCACCATGGTCCTGCCGGACCCGCCGTCCGACATCGGTGCGGCGGGCGCCGAGGCCACGATCGGGCAGGACTCCTGATGGGCGCCCGCAACGACGAGCTGCTCGAGCGCTACCAGCGCTCGGTGATGGGTGTCTTCGGCCTGCCGCCGCTCGTCCTCTCGCACGGGTCCGGCTGCCACGTCTGGGACGTCGACGGCAACCGTTACCTCGACCTCGTCGGGGGGATCGCGGTCAACGCCCTGGGGCACGGCCACCCCGCCCTCGTCGCGGCCATCAGCAAGCAGGCCGGCGAGGCGATCCACGTCTCGAACCTGTTCACGTCCGAGGGCCAGATCGCGCTGGCCGAGCGGCTGATCGAGGTCGCCGGCGCGCCCCCGGGCTCGGCGGTGTTCTTCGCGAACTCCGGCGCCGAGGCCATCGAGGCGGCCATCAAGCTGAGCCGCCGCACTGGACGCAGCGGCCTGGTCGCCGCCGAGGGCGCCTTCCACGGTCGCACCACCGGCGCCCTCGCCCTCACGCACAAGGTCGCCTACCGCGAGCCCTTCGAGCCGCTGATCCCCGGCGTCACCCACGTCCCGTACGGCGACGAGGACGCCCTGCGCGCCGCCGTGGGGCCCGACACCGCCGCCGTGGTCCTGGAGCCCGTCCAGGGCGAGGCCGGCGTGCTGAGCCCCGGCCCGGCATACCTGCAGCTGGCTCGTGAGCTCACCACCGCCCACGGCGCCCTGCTCGTCCTCGACGAGATCCAGACCGGCATCGGCAGGACCGGGACGTGGTTCGCGTTCCAGCAGGCCGGGATCGTCCCCGACGCGGTCACGGTCGCCAAGGGGCTGGGTGGGGGAGTGCCTGTCGGCGGGCTCATCGCCTTCGGCCCCGAGGTGGCCGGGCTCCTCACCGCCGGGCAGCACGGCACGACGTTCGGCGGCAACCCGCTCGCCGCCGCGGCCGGTCTCGCGGTCCTCGAGGTCATCGAGGAGCAGGGTCTGCTCGCGCACGCCGAGGCCATGGGGCAGCACCTCGTGGACGCGATCACCGCCCTGGACCACCCCCTGGTGAGCGAGGTCCGCGGGGCCGGTCTGTTGCGTGCCATCGTCCTCAACGCCGAGGTGGCCACCGCCGTGGCAGCAGCCGCGCGGGAAGCCGGCTTCATCGTCAACCCCGTCGCGCCCCACGCCATCCGGCTCGCGCCGCCGCTGGTGGTCAGCCAGGCGGAGCTCGACACCTTCATCCAGGCACTGCCCGGGCTGCTCGACGCCGCCCGCCGACCCGAGGAGCAGCCGTGAGCGTGCGCCACTTCCTGCGTGACGACGACCTGACCGCCGACGAGCAGGCCCTGGTGCTGCGTCGGGCCCGGGAGCTCAAGGCGGCTCCGTTCTCACGTCGTCCGCTCGAGGGCCCCCGCACGGTGGCCGTCGTCTTCGACAAGCCGACCCTGCGCACCCAGGTGTCCTTCGCCGGCGCCATCACGGGGCTGGGCGGTTACCCGCTCGTCGTCGACGGCAACCTCGCGCAGATCGGCACCCGCGAGTCGATCGCCGACACGGCGCGCGTCCTCGGACCCCAGTCGGCCGCGGTGGTCTGGCGCACCTACGGGCAGGACCGCATCGAGGAGATGGCGGCCCACGCCGGCGTCCCGGTAGTCAACGCGCTCACCGACGACTTCCACCCGTGCCAGATCCTCGCCGACCTGCTGACGGTGACCGAGCACAAGGGCGACCTGGCCGGGCTCACCCTCGGCTACGTCGGCGACGGCGCCAACAACATGGCGCACTCCTACCTGCTCGGCTGCGCCCTGGCCGGGATGCACGTGCGGATCGGGACGCCCGACGGCGCCCAACCGGCCCCGGAGATCCTGGCGCGGGCCACCCAGCTCGCGGCAGCCCACGGCGGGTCGGTCCAGGTGACGGCGGACCCGAAGGCCGCGGTCGAGGGCGTGGAAGTCGTGGTCACCGACACCTGGGTCTCGATGGGCATGGAGTCCGAGAAGGGCGAGCGGCAGGGCACCGCGTCGCCCTTCGCCCCGTTCGCCGTCACCGAGGCCCTCATGCAGACCGCCTCGCCCGAGGCGATCTTCCTGCACTGCCTGCCCGCCTACCGCGGCTTCGAGGTGGAGGCCACCGTCATCGACGGGCCGCAGTCGGTCGTCTGGGACGAGGCCGAGAACCGTCTCCACGCCCAGAAGGCCCTGCTGTCCTTCCTCCTGGAGGGAGAGTGACGATGACCATCGCCGCCACCCGCACGGGCCGACAGCGCCGCATCGTCGAGCTGCTGGGCAAGCACGCGGTCCGGTCGCAGACCCACCTGCTCGGCCTGCTGTCCGAGGACGGCATCGAGGTCACCCAGGCCACCCTGTYGCGCGACCTCCTCGAGCTCGGAGCCGTCAAGATCCGGGTCGGCAAGAGCCTCGTGTATGCCGTGCCCGGAGAGGGCGGCGACCGAACCGTGCGTCCCGCGCCGGGTCAGCCCGAGCTCACCGACCGCCTGCGGCGCGGCTGCGAGGAGCTGCTGGTCACCGCCGAGCCGTCGCACAACCTCGTGATCCTGCGCACCCCGCCGGGTGCGGCGAGCTTCCTCGCCTCCGCGATCGACCACTGCGAGATCGAGGACGTCCTCGGCACCATCGCCGGTGATGACACGATCATGGTCATCACGACCGGTGCTGCCGCCAGCCGGCGGACCGCCAACCACCTGCTGGGCCTCGCGAGTCCCGGCGACCCGACCCGAACCCCCGGCGACCCGACTCGCACCCCCGCCCCACCCACCGAGGAGACCCCGCGTTGAGCACCGAGCACCAGGCCCCCCGGACGAACGGCTCGGAACGGGTGAGCCTCTGGGGCGGTCGCTTCGCAGGCGGGCCCGCCGACGCGCTCGCGGCGCTCAGCAAGTCGACCCACTTCGACTGGCGGCTGGCTCCGTACGACCTCGCCGGGAGCCGGGCCCACGCCAGGGTCCTGCACCACGCAGGGCTGCTCGACGACGGCACGCTGGAGGCGATGCTGGCGGCCCTCGAGCAACTGCGCGCCGACGTCGAGTCGGGTTCGTTCGTCCCCGACGAGGGCGACGAGGACGTCCACACCGCCCTCGAGCGTGGCCTGATCGAGCGCGCCGGCAGCGACGTGGGCGGTCGCCTGCGGGCCGGCCGCTCGCGCAACGACCAGGTGGCGACGTTGTTCCGCATGTACCTGCGCGACCACGCCCGCTCAGTCGCCGGGCTGCTGCTCGACGTCGTGGACGCCCTGGTCGAGCAGTCCAGCCGCCACCTCGGCGTCGCCATGCCGGGTCGCACGCACCTGCAGCACGCCCAGCCCGTCCTGTTGTCACACCATCTGCTGGCCCACGCCTGGGCGCTGCTGCGCGACGTCGACCGGTTGCAGGACTGGGACACCCGCGCGGCGGTGTCGCCGTACGGCTCGGGTGCSCTCGCGGGCTCCTCGCTCGGCCTCGACCCCGAGGCGGTCGCCGCCGACCTCGGCTTCGMCGCCTCGGTCGAGAACTCCATCGACGGCACCGCGTCGCGGGACTTCGTCGCCGAGTTCGCCTTCGTGGCTGCCATGTCCGCGGTCGACATCTCCCGGCTGGCCGAGGAGGTGGTCCTGTGGGCGACCAAGGAGTTCTCCTTCGTCACGCTCGACGACGCCTACTCCACGGGGTCGAGCATCATGCCGCAGAAGAAGAACCCCGATGTCGCCGAGCTGGCCCGTGGCAAGGCCGGGCGCCTGGTGGGCGACCTCGCGGGCCTGCTGACCACGCTCAAGGCACTGCCGCTGGCCTACAACCGTGACCTCCAGGAGGACAAGGAGCCGGTCTTCGACGCCGTCGACACCCTCGAGGTCCTGCTCCCGGCGTTCAGCGGGATGGTCGCCACCCTGACCTTCCACACCGACCGCCTCGAGTCACTGGCTCCACAGGGCTTCTCGCTCGCCACTGACATCGCGGAGTGGCTGGTCCGGCAGGGCGTGGCCTTCCGCGTCGCGCACGAGGTGGCGGGGTCCTGCGTCCAGCACTGCGAGCAGCGCGGGATCGAGCTGTGGGACCTCACCGACGAGGACCTCGCCCTGATCTCCCCGCACCTGACCCCCGGTGTCCGCGAGGTCCTCAGCGTCGAGGGGTCGCTCGCCTCACGCGATGCCAAGGGCGGCACCGCCCCGGAGCGCGTCCGTGAGCAGCTGGCGACCGTGCAGGAGCGGGCCGCGGACGGACGCTCCTGGGCCCGCCGGCCCCTCGACGTGCGCTGACCGGCAGGCCGACCGGCTCCACGGGTTCACACCGGCGCTTGCGAGAAATCTCGGCGGGCACGCGATAGGTTCGTGACGCGGGTCACAGGCGACCCGTTCCAGCCCCCGGAAGGACGGTGTCATGGGCGTCAGCGACGACCTCACGACGGCTGCAGGGCACGTGGCCGGACTGCGACGAGCGGTGACCGCGCTCTCCAAGGAGCTCGGCAACACCATCGACGTGCAGCGGCTGCGCGACGACGTGGTGCGGCTCGCCGACGACGTCGACCTGCTGGCGCGCGGCGCCGGGGTCGGGTCCCAGGACCGCGCCGGGGGGCCGGGCGAGATCGTCTTCATCCCCGACGACGACTACGACCCGCAGATGTGGGCCGACGCCGACGACGAGGCCGGACACCAGGGTGGCTGAGGCTCCCTTCTCCGGGGGTGTCCACGCCCCCGGCCGCGCCCGCATCGCCGCGCGCACCCTGCGTGAGGACCGCTGGTGGCTCCAGCCCTTCGTCACCTTCCTCTGCTTCAGCGCCTGGCTGCTCTACGGCCTGGTCCGGACCGCGACCCAGAAGGACTACTTCGTCGCGGACTACGGCTACCTCACCCCGTTCGCGTCGCCGTGCGTCAGCGAGACCTGCGTCCCCGGCTCCGCCCACTTCGGCGAGTGGTTCGGGCCCTTCCCGGCCCTGATCCCGCTGGCCATCCTGACGCTGCCGTTCCTGCTGCTCTTCCGGCTGACCTGCTACTACTACCGCAAGGCCTACTACCGCTCCTTCTGGAACTCGCCGCCGGCATGCGCCGTCCCCGAGGCGCACCGGTCCTACTCGGGCGAGACCCGCTTCCCGCTGATCGCCCAGAACCTCCACCGCTACTTCTTCTACGCCGCGGTGCTGATCAGCCTCATCAACACGTATGACGCCGTGCACGCCTTCCGGGGCAAGGACGGCGAGTTCGGTGTCGGGCTCGGCAGCCTGATCCTGGTGGCCAACGTCGTCCTGCTCTGGTGCTACACCCTCGGCTGCCACTCCTGCCGCAACATCGTGGGCGGACGCCTCAACCACTTCTCGCGTCACCCCCTGCGCTACAGGGCATGGGGCCTGGTGGGCAAGCTCAACGCCCGGCACATGACCTTCGCGTGGGTGACCCTCGGCAGCCTGGTCGTCACCGACGCCTACATCGCCCTGGTGTCCTCGGGCACCCTCTCCGACCTCCGCTTCATCAACTGAGGAGCGCTTGTGACCGACCTCGAACGCCACGACTACGACGTCATCGTCATCGGGGCAGGCGGTGCCGGGTTGCGCGCGGCCATCGAGGCGCGCGAGCAGGGGCTGCGCACCGCGATCATCTGCAAGAGCCTGTTCGGCAAAGCGCACACCGTCATGGCCGAGGGCGGCATCGCCGCGTCGATGGGCAACGCCAACGACAAGGACAACTGGCAGACCCACTTCCGCGACACGATGCGCGGCGGCAAGTTCCTCAACAACCCGCGCATGGCCGAGCTCCATGCCAAGGAGGCGCCGATGCGCGTCTGGGAGCTCGAGACCTACGGGGCGCTGTTCGACCGCACGCCTGACGGCCGGATCAGCCAGCGCAACTTCGGGGGCCACGAGTACCCCCGCCTCGCCCACGTCGGCGACCGCACCGGCCTCGAGCTGATCCGGACCCTCCAGCAGAAGATCGTCAGTCTCCAGCAGGACGACCACCGCGAGACGGGCGACTACGAGAGCCGGCTCAAGGTCTTCGCCGAGCTCACCATCACCGACGTCCTCAAGACCGACGGCGCCGTCGCCGGGGCGTTCGGGTACTGGCGCGAGTCCGGCCGGTTCGTCCTCTTCTCGGCGCCCGCCGTCATCCTCGCGACGGGTGGCATCGGCAAGTCGTTCAAGGTCACCAGCAACTCCTGGGAGTACACCGGCGACGGGCACGCACTCGCGCTGCGCACCGGGGCGTCGCTGGTCAACATGGAGTTCATCCAGTTCCACCCGACCGGCATGGTCTGGCCCCCGTCGGTCAAGGGCATCCTCGTGACCGAGTCGGTGCGCGGCGACGGGGGAGTGCTGCGCAACTCCGAGGGCAAGCGCTTCATGTTCGACTACGTCCCCGACGTCTTCCGTGGCCAGTACGCCGACACCGAGGAAGAGGCAGACCGCTGGTACAAGGACCCCGAGAACAACAAGCGACCCCCCGAGCTGCTGCCGCGTGACGAGGTCGCTCGCGCCATCAACAACGAGGTCAAGGAGGGGCGCAGCTCACCGCACGGTGGTGTCTTCCTCGACGTCTCGACCCGGCTCCCGGCCGAGGAGATCCGGCGACGGCTGCCGTCGATGCACCACCAGTTCAAGGAGCTCGCCGACGTCGACATCACGGCCGAGCCGATGGAGGTCGGTCCGACCTGCCACTACGTCATGGGTGGCGTCGAGGTCGACGCCGACACCGCGGCCACCTCGGTCCCCGGCCTGTATGCCGCGGGCGAGGTCGCAGGGGGCATGCACGGTTCCAACCGGCTCGGGGGGAACAGCCTGTCCGACCTGCTCGTGTTCGGTCGGCGCGCTGGGCTCGGGGCTGCCGACTACGTTGCGGGACTAGGCGATTCGCGTCCTGTCGTGTCGGAGGCCGACATCGACGCGGCAGCCGAGGTGGCCCTCGCTCCCTTCCGGGACGCCGCCGAGAACCCTTACTCCCTGCACCAGGAGCTGCAGCAGCGGATGAACGACCTCGTCGGGATCATCCGGCGCGAGGGCGAGGTCCGCGAGGCGCTCGAGATGCTCGACGGCCTCGACGAGCGAGCGAAATCCGTTGGTGTCGAAGGGCATCGGCAGTTCAACCCCGGGTGGCACCTGGCGCTCGACCTGCGCAACATGCTGGCCGTGTGCCGTTGCGTGGCCCTGGCCGCCCTCGAGCGCACCGAGTCGCGTGGCGGCCACACCCGTGAGGACTACCCCGCGATGGACCCGCAGTGGCGCGAGGTCAACCTCATCTGCCGCCTCGACGACGGCGGCGGCGTGCACCTGACCCGTCAGCCGGTTCCCGAGATCCGCCAGGACCTGCTCGAGCTGTTCGAGCGCACCGAGCTGTCCAAGTACCTCACCGAACCCGAGCTGGCCCGCCTCGACGCCGGCGGCTCCTCCACCCAGCAGGACCGTGAGCAGGGGAGCGAACAGTCATGAGCTACGACGCGAAGTTCAAGGTGTGGCGCGGCAATGCCGCGGGCGGTGCCCTGCAGGACTACACCGTCGAGGTCAACGAGGGCGAGGTCGTCCTCGACATCATCCACCGCCTCCAGGCGACCCAGACGCCCGACCTCGCCGTGCGCTGGAACTGCAAGGCCGGCAAGTGCGGCTCGTGCAGCGCCGAGATCAACGGCCGCCCGCGCCTGCTGTGCATGACCCGCATGAGCACGTTCACCGAGGACCAGACGATCACCGTCACGCCCCTGCGCGCCTTCCCCGTCCAGCGCGACCTGGTCACCGACGTGTCCTTCAACTACCAGAAGGCCCGCGAGGTCCAGGCGTTCAGCCCACCTGCCGACCTGGAGCCGGGCGACTACCGCATGCAGCAGGTCGACGTCGAGCGCAGCCAGGAGTTCCGCAAGTGCATCGAGTGCTTCCTGTGCCAGGACGTCTGCCACGTCGTGCGTGACCACGAGGACAACAAGGCCAGCTTCGCCGGGCCTCGCTTCCTCATGCGGATCGCCGAGCTCGACATGCACCCGCTCGACACCGCCGACCGCCGCACGGCCGCCAAGTCGCAGCACGGGCTCGGCTTCTGCAACATCACCAAGTGCTGCACCGAGGTCTGTCCCGAGCACATCAAGATCACCGACAACGCCCTCATCCCCCTCAAGGAGCGCGTCGTCGACCGTCACTACGATCCCGTCGTGTGGCTGGGCAACAAGATCCGTCGCCGCTCGAGCTAGGCGCACGCCTCGAGCGCGCCTTCTTCGCCGAGGACGTCCTCGACGTCGCGCCGGCACTGCTCGGGGCGACCCTCACGCACGCCGGCGTCACGGTGCGCCTCACCGAGGTCGAGGCGTATGCCGGGACGTCCGACCCCGGCTCGCACGCCTTCCGTGGTCCCACCCCGCGCACGGAGGTGATGTTCGGCGGCGCAGGCCACCTGTACGTCTACTTCACCTACGGGATGCACTGGTGCGCCAACGTCGTCTGCGGCCCGCCGGGGGAGGCCAGCGCGGTCCTGCTCCGCGCGGGCGAGGTGGTGGGCGGCGAGGAGCTCGCGGCGGCCCGGCGCACCGGGATCGCCCGGCGCGACTGGGCCCGCGGTCCGGCCAGGCTGGCGACCACCCTCGCGCTGGCCGGTGAGCAGTCCGGCCTCGACGCCTGCGCAGCTGACGCCCCGGCCGGGTTCCACGCACCCGTCGAGCGGGTTCGGGCGCACCGGATCCGCACCGGACCCCGCGTCGGGGTGAGCGGCGCGGGCGGCGACGGCGCGGCATACCCGTGGAGGTTCTGGCTCGACGGGGAGCCCACGGTCTCGGTGTACCGACCTGCAAAACCGCGTGCACGCGCCCCCCGGGCATAGGGCAGGCTGTGCAGGGGCCACCGGCCGGTGGCCCCGGAGCACACGACAGGGAGCACACACGCCGTGACGAACATCCTCGACGAGCTGCAGTGGCGAGGGCTGGTGGCGCAGACCACCGACGAGTCCGCGCTGCGCGAGGCCCTCGCCGACGGGCCGATCACGGCGTACTGCGGCTTCGACCCCACGGCGCCGTCGCTGCACTTCGGCAACCTCGTGCAGCTGGTCGTGCTGCGCCACCTGCAGCGGGCGGGCCACCGGGTGATCTGCCTCGTGGGTGGGTCGACGGGGCTGATCGGCGACCCGAGACCGTCGTCCGAGCGCATCCTCAAGACCAAGGAGCAGACGGCCGAGTGGGTGGCGAACATCGAGCGGCAGGTGCRCCCGTTCCTGTCCGTTGAGGGGGACAACCCCGCGGTCTTCGTCAACAACCTCGACTGGACGGCGCCGATGTCGGCGCTCGACTTCCTGCGTGACATCGGCAAGCACTTCCGGGTCAACCAGATGGTCAAGAAGGACGCGGTCGCCGCGAGGCTGAACTCGGAGGAGGGCATCTCCTACACCGAGTTCAGCTACCAGCTGCTCCAGGGGCTCGACTACCTCCAGCTGTTCCGGGACTACGGCTGCACGCTGCAGACGGGCGGCCAGGACCAGTGGGGCAACCTCACGGCCGGCTCGGACCTCATCCACCGGGTCGAGGGCGCGTCGGTGCACCTGCTCACGACCCCGCTGCTCACCGACGCCGCCGGCAACAAGTTCGGCAAGAGCGAGGGCAACGCCATCTGGCTCTCGCCGGAGATGACCAGCCCCTACGCCTTCTACCAGTACTGGATCAACACCGAGGACGCCTCCGTGGTCAAGCTCCTGCGCGTCTTCACCGACCGCACGCAGGAGCAGATCGCCGAGCTCGAGCGGTCCCTGGTGGACAAGCCGTTCCTGCGGGAGGCGCAGCGGGCCCTGGCCGCGGATGTCACGACGCTCGTCCACGGTGCCGAAGCCACCGCCGCGGTCGAGGCGGCCTCGGTGGCACTGTTCGGCAAGGGCGACGTGACCTCCCTCGACGCCCGCACGCTGGGGGACGCCACCGCGGAGCTGCCCGGTGGGGAGGTGGCAGTGGGGATGTCCGTGACCGACGCCCTCGTGGCCGTGGGGCTGGTGGACTCGCGGAACGCCGCCCGCCGGGCGATCGGCGACGGTGGGGCGTCACTCAACAACGTCAAGCTGACCGACCCCGAGCAGGTGCTGGGGGAGTCGGACTTCCTGCACGGCCAGGTGGCCCTGTTCCGACGGGGCCGCAAGTCGCTGGCCGCTGGCCGCAGACCCGCCTGACCCGGGAGACCCGGGACACCCGGGGCCTGGACGCACGGTGCCTGCACGGTGGTCTCGATGGCCCGCAAGCCGCTGACCTGCGGATTTGTGTTTTGCGGCGAGGCCCCTCTAATGTTCTCGACGTCAGCCCGACAGGGAGGAACGGACACCACCGCAAGGACGTCAGTCCTGGCGAAGTAGGCCGGTCCCGGGGCAGACCCCACCGAAAAGCACCTGGGAAACCAGAGGGCTTCGGAGCGCCCGAGAGGGTGGTCAGGAGCTCGCCGAGAGGCTGCTACAGTGGGAGCCCCGCAGAAAAGCAACCGGTTCGCCGGAGCGCTTGGACGGCCCGACAGGGTGGTCCGGAGCGAGTCGAGAGACTGCTACAGTGGGACACCTCGCGGAGAGCCAAGCGCGCTCGATCCATCCGCTTCTTACGAGAAGCGCGGGATTTGACGCCCAAGAGCGAAGCGAGTAACTTTGAAGGGTTGCCCCGGACGCCGACTGAAAAGTCCGCCGATGGTGCGCGTCCGAACCTTGAGAACTCAACAGCGTGTCAAAAATCGATGCCAATTACCTCGTCTCGAGGTGGCAGCGAACCAGGTCATTCGGCTTGGCCAGCAGTCACTGAGAACGAAAATCCTTTGGTTGACAATGAATCATCTAGCAATAGCTAGTTGTTCTTGCTCAGTCAGTGAAACAACCCTTCTTGGGTAGCAGTTTCGTGGTCCTTCGGGTCCACGAGCTAAACATCAATGGAGAGTTTGATCCTGGCTCAGGACGAACGCTGGCGGCGTGCTTAACACATGCAAGTCGAACGGTGACCTCGAGAGCTTGCTCTTGGGTGATCAGTGGCGAACGGGTGAGTAACACGTGAGTAACCTGCCCCAGACTCTGGAATAACCCCGGGAAACCGGAGCTAATACCGGATATGAAACGGAGCTGCATGGCTACCGTTTGGAAAGTTTTTCGGTCTGGGATGGACTCGCGGCCTATCAGCTTGTTGGTGAGGTAATGGCTCACCAAGGCGACGACGGGTAGCCGGCCTGAGAGGGCGACCGGCCACACTGGGACTGAGACACGGCCCAGACTCCTACGGGAGGCAGCAGTGGGGAATATTGCACAATGGGCGAAAGCCTGATGCAGCGACGCCGCGTGAGGGATGACGGCCTTCGGGTTGTAAACCTCTTTCAGCAGGGAAGAAGCGAAAGTGACGGTACCTGCAGAAGAAGCACCGGCTAACTACGTGCCAGCAGCCGCGGTAATACGTAGGGTGCGAGCGTTGTCCGGAATTATTGGGCGTAAAGAGCTTGTAGGCGGTTTGTCGCGTCTGCCGTGAAATTTCGGGGCTCAACCCCGAACTTGCGGTGGGTACGGGCAGACTAGAGTGTGGTAGGGGAGACTGGAATTCCTGGTGTAGCGGTGAAATGCGCAGATATCAGGAGGAACACCGATGGCGAAGGCAGGTCTCTGGGCCACTACTGACGCTGAGAAGCGAAAGCATGGGGAGCGAACAGGATTAGATACCCTGGTAGTCCATGCCGTAAACGTTGGGAACTAGGTGTGGGTCTCATTCCACGAGATCCGTGCCGCAGCTAACGCATTAAGTTCCCCGCCTGGGGAGTACGGCCGCAAGGCTAAAACTCAAAGGAATTGACGGGGGCCCGCACAAGCGGCGGAGCATGCGGATTAATTCGATGCAACGCGAAGAACCTTACCAAGGCTTGACATATGCGAGAACGCTGCAGAGATGCAGAACTCTTTGGACACTCGCATACAGGTGGTGCATGGTTGTCGTCAGCTCGTGTCGTGAGATGTTGGGTTAAGTCCCGCAACGAGCGCAACCCTCGTTCTATGTTGCCAGCACGTTATGGTGGGGACTCATAGGAGACTGCCGGGGTCAACTCGGAGGAAGGTGGGGATGACGTCAAATCATCATGCCCCTTATGTCTTGGGCTTCACGCATGCTACAATGGCCGGTACAAAGGGCTGCGAAACCGCGAGGTGGAGCGAATCCCAAAAAACCGGTCTCAGTTCGGATTGGGGTCTGCAACTCGACCCCATGAAGTCGGAGTCGCTAGTAATCGCAGATCAGCAACGCTGCGGTGAATACGTTCCCGGGCCTTGTACACACCGCCCGTCAAGTCACGAAAGTCGGTAACACCCGAAGCCGGTGGCCCAACTCTTTGAGGGGGAGCCGTCGAAGGTGGGACTGGCGATTGGGACTAAGTCGTAACAAGGTAGCCGTACCGGAAGGTGCGGCTGGATCACCTCCTTTCTAAGGAGCACTGGTCGCGAAAGCGATCCAGAGCCTGGTCTGTGGGCGTACGTCCTACAGCAGGTGCTCAAGGGTGGAACATCGATTATTTGGCGCTGACACCGACTCGTGTCGCAAGTACAAGCTGGTCTCCCTCGGGAGTCCCGGCAGTGGAACGCAATCGAGCGGGGGAGGCGCCTGACACGTTGTTGGGTCCTGAAGGCTCGGGCATTGAGCTCACCTTCAGGCCGGTTAACGGCCTAGGACCTTCACTCCGGACGAACCACCGCACGGTGCTGTTGAACAGACACCACGCGGTAGGCGCCGGCACGAGTGAAGGGCCGCCCGTACCTTGAGAACTACACAGTGGACGCGAGCATCTTTGTAAACTCAAGTTTATAAGGGCAAACGGTGGATGCCTTGGCACCAGGAACCGAAGAAGGACGTAGGAATCTGCGATAAGCCTCGGGGAGTCGATAACCAGACTGTGATCCGAGGATTTCCGAATGGGGAAACCCGGCTGGAGGCAAGTCCAGTCACTCTCACCTGAACACATAGGGTGAGTAGAGGGAACGTGGGGAAGTGAAACATCTCAGTACCCACAGGAAGAGAAAGCAACCGCGATTCCGTGAGTAGTGGCGAGCGAAAGCGGAAGAGGCTAAACCGAGCATGTGTGATAGCTGTCAGGCGTTGCATGTTCGGGGTCGTGGGACTTTTCAGTTGGCTCTGACAGGCCAGCATGGAGTCAAAAATTCGCGTTATAGTCGAAGGGCATTGAAAGGCCCGGCACAGAGGGTGCTACCCCCGTAGACGAAATGACGCGAACTCCAGAGAAGTATCCCAAGTAGCACGGGGCCCGAGAAATCCCGTGTGAATCTGGCGGGACCACCCGCTAAGCCTAAATATTCCCTGGTGACCGATAGCGGACAAGTACCGTGAGGGAAAGGTGAAAAGTACCCCGGGAGGGGAGTGAAATAGATCCTGAAACCGTTTGCCTACAATCCGTTGGAGCCTCCTTGTGGGGTGACAGCGTGCCTTTTGAAGAATGAGCCTGCGAGTTAGTGCTCAGTGGCGAGGTTAACCCGTGTGGGGAAGCCGCAGCGAAAGCGAGTCCGAATAGGGCGATTTAGTCGCTGGGTCTAGACCCGAAGCGGAGTGATCTACCCATGGCCAGGTTGAAGCGACGGTAAGACGTCGTGGAGGACCGAACCCACTTAGGTTGAAAACTGAGGGGATGAGCTGTGGGTAGGGGTGAAAGGCCAATCAAACTCCGTGATAGCTGGTTCTCCCCGAAATGCATTTAGGTGCAGCGTCACGTGTTTCTTACCGGAGGTAGAGCTACTGGATAGCCGATGGGCCTCACCAGGTTACTGACGTTAGCCAAACTCCGAATGCCGGTAAGTGAGAGCGTGGCAGTGAGACTGCGGGGGATAAGCTCCGTAGTCGAGAGGGAAACAGCCCAGACCACCATCTAAGGTCCCTAAGCGTGTGCTAAGTGGGAAAGGATGTGGAGTTGCATTGACAACCAGGAGGTTGGCTTAGAAGCAGCCACCCTTTAAAGAGTGCGTAATAGCTCACTGGTCAAGTGATTCCGCGCCGACAATGTAGCGGGGCTCAAGCACACCACCGAAGCTGTGGCATTGACACATCTGCCCGGCCGTGACATCTGAGGATCCACGGTCCAAGCGTGTTGATGGGTAGGGGAGCGTCGTGTGGCCAGGGAAGCGGCGGAGTGATCCAGCCGTGGAGGCCACACGAGTGAGAATGCAGGCATGAGTAGCGAATGACGGGCGAGAAACCCGTCCGCCGAATAACCAAGGGTTCCAGGGTCAAGCTAATCTGCCCTGGGTAAGTCGGGACCTAAGGCGAGGCCGACAGGCGTAGTCGATGGACAACCGGTTGATATTCCGGTACCGGCAAAGAACCGCCCATGACGAACCTAGTAATGCTAAGCGCCTGAAGCTCGATGACGTCTTCGGACTGACTCGAGTGGAGCGCGCGACCCGATCTAGTAGTAGTCAAGCAATGGAGAGACGCAGGAAGGTAGCTGAGCGTGGCGATGGTAGTCCACGTCTAAGGGTGTAGGGCGAACGGTAGGCAAATCCGCCGTTCACATAGCCTGAGACCTGATGGGTAACCCGTAGGGGTGAAATCAGTGATCCTATGCTGCCTAGAAAATCTTCTAGCGAGGTTCGAGCCGCCCGTACCCCAAACCGACTCAGGTGGTTAGGTAGAGAATACCAAGGCGATCGAGTGAATCGTGGTTAAGGAATTCGGCAAAATACCCCCGTAACTTCGGGAGAAGGGGGGCCCTGATCGTGACGGCACTTGCTGCCCGAGCGTGATCGGCCGCAGAGACCAGGGAGAAGCGACTGTTTACTAAAAACACAGGTCCGTGCGAAGTCGCAAGACGATGTATACGGACTGACGCCTGCCCGGTGCTGGAAGGTTAAGAGGACGGGTTAGTTCTTCGGAGCGAAGCTCAGAATTTAAGCCCCAGTAAACGGCGGTGGTAACTATAACCATCCTAAGGTAGCGAAATTCCTTGTCGGGTAAGTTCCGACCTGCACGAATGGCGTAACGACTTCTCCACTGTCTCAACCACGAACTCGGCGAAATTGCACTACGAGTAAAGATGCTCGTTACGCGCAGCAGGACGGAAAGACCCCGGGACCTTTACTACAGCTTGGTATTGGTGTTCGGTACGGCTTGTGTAGGATAGGTGGGAGACTTTGAAGCCGGCACGCCAGTGTCGGTGGAGTCAACGTTGAAATACCACTCTGGTCGTTCTGGATATCTAACCTCGGTCCGTGATCCGGATCAGGGACAGTGCCTGGTGGGTAGTTTAACTGGGGCGGTTGCCTCCTAAAAGGTAACGGAGGCGCCCAAAGGTTCCCTCAGCCTGGTTGGCAATCAGGTTTTGAGTGTAAGTGCACAAGGGAGCTTGACTGTGAGACAGGCATGTCGAGCAGGGACGAAAGTCGGGACTAGTGATCCGGCGGTGGCTTGTGGAAGCGCCGTCGCTCAACGGATAAAAGGTACCCCGGGGATAACAGGCTGATCTTGCCCAAGAGTCCATATCGACGGCATGGTTTGGCACCTCGATGTCGGCTCGTCGCATCCTGGGGCTGGAGTAGGTCCCAAGGGTTGGGCTGTTCGCCCATTAAAGCGGTACGCGAGCTGGGTTTAGAACGTCGTGAGACAGTTCGGTCCCTATCCGCTGTGCGCGTAGGAAACTTGAGAAGGGCTATCCCTAGTACGAGAGGACCGGGATGGACGAACCTCTGGTGTGTCAGTTGTTCTRCCAAGAGCACGGCTGATTAGCTACGTTCGGAAGTGATAACCGCTGAAAGCATCTAAGCGGGAAGCACGCTTCAAGATGAGGTTTCCATGGACTTCGGTCCGAGAGGCTCCCAGCTAGACTACTGGGTTGATAGGCCAGACGTGGAAGTGCAGCAATGCATGTAGCTGACTGGTACTAATAAGCCGATAACTTGATTACAAAGATGCTACGCGTCCACTGTGTGGTTCCCGAGATACGGTCGGGAATCCGATTGAAATCTCCATAGAGTTTCGGCTGTCATAGCGAAGGGGAAACGCCCGGCTCCATTCCGAACCCGGAAGCTAAGCCCTTCAGCGCCGATGGTACTGCACTGGTGACGGTGTGGGAGAGTAGGACGCAGCCGGACATACTTTCAAAAGGGCCTTCCCATACGGGGAGGCCCTTTTGCTTTTGCTGGACGTTGTCGGCCACCCATTGGGGTCTGGCCACGACGCCAGGCAATGTCCGTAGACTTCACCCGACACCAGCACAGCGAGGAGAGTTCCGTGCCCGAGAACCAGTCAGGCCGAGGCGGCCAGGATCGGCGTCCGCAAGGATCCGGGGCCGGTCGCTCCGGTGGCTCCGGTGGTGGCAGGCCCGGTGGCAGGTCCGGGGGCGGACGTCCCGGCTCCGACCGGGGCGGCTCGAGCTGGGGTGACCGTGACGGTGCGTCGCGTGACGGTGGGTCCCGCGGCGGTGGCAGGTCCGGGGGCCCTGGTGGGCGCGGCGGCGCCGGTGGTTCGCGCCCCGACCGCCCCCGTGGTGGAAGGGACCGGGACGCAGGCGCTTTCGGCACCAGCGAACGACCCAGCGGCCCGCGACTGGCCCCCCGCAAACCCAAGCTCCCCGAGCCCCGGATCGCCGAAGGTGTGACGGGCAAGGAGCTGGACCGTTCGGTGCACCAGCAACTGCGGACGCTGAGCAAGGAGAACGCCGAGGGCGTTGCCCAGCACCTCGTGATGGTCGCGGCGATGCTCGAGGCCGAGGACTTCGAGGGTGCCGAGGCGCACGCCGAGACAGCGGTGCGCCGAGCCGGCCGGGTGCCCGCGGCCCGTGAGGCGCTGGGCCTGGTGGCCTACCGCAAGGGGGAGTGGGCTCGGGCTCTCAGCGAGTTCCGCACGGCACGCCGGTTGAGCGGGTCGTCGCACATGCTGGCCCTCATGGTCGACTGCGAGCGTGGGCTGGGCCGTCCGGAGCGCGCCCTCGAGCTGGCGACGTCTCCCGAGGCCAAGACCCTGGCCGTCGAGGAACGGGTCGAGCTGGCCATCGTCGTCTCCGGTATCCGACGCGATCTAGGTCAGCTCGAGGCGTCGCGGCAGGCGCTGGAGATCCCACAGCTTCGCGGGACTGCTCGCAAGCCGTGGTCCGCCCGACTTGCCTACGCGTATGCCGAGGCGGTCCTCAGCCTTGGCCAGGACGAGGAAGCCCGCACCTGGTTCGCCCGGGCGGCCGCGGTCGACGAGGAGCTCGAGACCGACGCCGCCGACCGGCTGGCCGAGCTCGACGGCATCATCCTCACCGACCTCCTCGACGGAGAGGACGACGACGCCGAGAACCTGCCGGAGCCCGGAGGGCACACCGAGGGTTCCGAGGGCCGCTGAGTGGCGGGGCGCCTGATTGCGCGGTATTCGGCTGTCGTCTGTGACCTGGACGGGGTCGTCTACCGCGGGCCAGAGGCCGTGGACCACGCGGTCGCAGCCCTGGACGACCTGGGTGTCCCCGTCCTCTACGCGACCAACAACGCCTCGCGGCCTGCGGGCGAGGTCGCAGCCCACCTGACGGAGCTCGGCCTCAACGTCTCCGCCCGCGACGTGGTGACCAGCTCGCAGGCCGGCGCGGTCGAGCTGCTGGCACGACTGCCGCGCGGCGCGACCGTCCTGGCCGTCGGTGGCGCCGGGGTGTCGGAGGCGTTGCTCCAAGCCGGCTTCCGGGTCCTGCGTCCGGCCGCGGTCAACGAGGTCGAGGAGTCGCAGGTCGCCGGTGTGCTCCAAGGATATGGATCGGCCGTCACGGCGAGCGACCTCGCCGAGGCGGCCTACGCCGTGTCGGCCGGCGCGATCTGGGTCGCCACCAACACCGATGCGACGCTGCCGACCAACCGCGGGACCGCCCCCGGGAACGGGACCCTCGTGGGCGCCGTGCGCACGGCCACCGGGGTCGAGCCCACGGTCGTCGGCAAGCCACATGCGCCGCTCTACCGCCTGTCCGCCCAACGTCTCGGGCTGGATCCGGCGCAGGTGCTGGCGGTGGGCGACCGTCTCGACACCGACATCGCGGGCGCCGTCGCGACCGGGATGGACTCGGTGCTCGTGCTCACGGGCGTGGACTCGGTGAGCAGCCTCGCGGTCGCGCCCCCAGCCCAGCGACCCACGTATGTCGTCGAGGACCTGCGCGCGTTGTGCGCGGACTACGTGCCTGCCGAGACCGACTACCGCTGGTGGTCCTGCGGCGCCGACAGCCGCCGGATCATCGACGGGCGCTGGGATGTCGCCAGCCGGGGCAGTGACATCGAGGCCGCCCGAGCCGGGCTGGCCGCGCTGCACGAGGCCCTGGACCTCGGCGACCTCGACACCGCGGCCGTGGCGTCCTTGGTGTCGGACATCGAGCGCTGGCAGTAGCGTGAGGGCGACGGGCGACAGGGTGCCGCCCCCATGAGGAGGACCGCGATGGCTTTCGAATCAGTGCGCAGCTACGTGCAGCTCGCCAGTGGCTTGGGGGAGATGACCAAGGCACGGGCCATGGAGGCCGCGCAGGGGCTGCTCGCGCTCCCGGGAGCCGACGAGGTGACGCGACGTGCCGTCCAGGCTTCGACGCTGGCCGACCAGCTCCTCGAGGCAGCCAAGTCGAACCGCGCCAACCTGCTCACGCTGGTGCAGTCCGAGGTCGAGTCCGCCCTCAAGAGGGCCGAGGTGGCCCGGGTGGCCGACCTCGATGCTGCGCGCCATGCCCTCGCGGCGCTCACCAAGGAGGTCGCCGACCTCCGCAGCACCCTGGCG